>NZ_DAMBBC010000002.1:0-287879 GCF_032057165.1 Moraxella sp. CTOTU48717
ATACGCTTAAGGATTGTGTTGAAAGTTGCTTGGTATAATTCGGTTTTAACTATATTTGAACATCCGTTTCTAAAAAAAATTACTACTGAAACAAAAAAACCTAAAGTAGCTCTAAACAGGTTTGCGTTTAAGCTTGCTCCAAACCGCAGTTACTGGGCCCGATAAGGCGTAAATCACGCTAATCGCCAGCAGTCCTGCAGGAATATTATACAGCACGATACCGAGCGCAAACACAATCAAAATCAATGCCACAAACGGGACACGCTTTTTATCAAACTCTTTAAAGCTATAGTATTTTAAATTACTCACCATCAAAAAGCCCGCAATCACTACCCAAATGGCTGCCAAAATTTGAAAAGCGGGACTGGTCGCCGGCAATTCAACTTGCCAATCCATATGCACCATCACAAACGTCGTGACTAAAATAGCGGCTAACGGACTTGCTACCCCGACAAAGTATTTTTTATCAACAACACCAATTTGTACATTGAAACGCGCCAGTCTCAACGCGGCACAGGCAGCATACACAAAGGCGCAAGCGATACCAATACGCCCCAACGGCTCTAACGCATAATGATAAATCAATAACGCAGGCGCAAGTCCAAACGCGATGCAGTCGGCTAGCGAGTCTAGCTGCTCGCCAAAGGGACTTTGTGCATTGAATAGCCTTGCCGCCCGACCATCTAACCCATCTAGCAATGCCGAGATAAAAATCGCCACACAGGCACGCATATAATGCCCTTCCCCCAACGCGCTTTGGGTAATCGAATAAAATGCCGCAAGCAGCGATAATAGCGTGAATGAATTGGGAATTAAATAAACGCCTTTTTGCGCAATCGTTTTGTCAGCGACACGCGCATTTTCAATGACTTCAAAGGTGAGCCCATCATAGTCATCGGTTTCTGCCAATTCACGGTTACGCTGATGCTCAAGCTGAATCGGATTGATATCCTTAGTGTGCTGTTGCGGCTGTTGCGGCTGTTGTAATGCGTCGATGGGCGTCTTGATAAGGGTTGGTTGGTTATTATTATCGTTATTCATTGATTATCCTTGCAGGTTGTCTCTTGCAGGTCGTCTATAATAAATTTTCTGTTGCTAGGTGCATCGAGCTCGGTAACAAATTGCGAAATTTGGCGGGTTGTGTGACCACTTAACACGCCAAGTGTGAAATTATTCGCCAACCAACCATTGTACTTTGGTGCGCTGTTCCACGCTCATTTGTGGGCTTTCAGGATGCTGCAAAATTGGCTGTAGATATTGCAAAATCTCTTCAGCTTTAGCATCAAATTGCCACGGTGGGTTAATCACCAGCATACCCGTCCCATTTAAGCCCATCGGCAAATCGGGTGGAAAAATATTCAGCTCAAGCACCAACTGACGACGGATTTCGGTGCGTTTCATTTTTTTATAAAACAGCTCAACCGCGTCGTTGTTTTTGATGGGGTACCAAAGAGCCAACACCCCGGTTGACCATTTTTTATGCGCTTTGACCAATAAATCTACCAATGCGCTAAAATCACGGTGTTCCTGTTCAAAGGGAGGATCGATTAAAATCAACCCGCGTTTTTCTTGCGGTGGTAGCACCGCCAAAATTCCTTCATAGGCATTGCGATGTTGCACGCCAATGGGCAATTGGTGCAGTTGGTAGTTGAGCGCATCAAATTCGCTTGCTTTCCATTCAAACGCTTCGGCGCGATTGTTAATCTCTGGGTGAGCGTCTTGTTGTTTTTCAATATGATGGGCAATAAACCAAGGCGAACCTGGATACACATGCTTATCGTAGAATTTTTTGGCGTAGCCAATATCTTGTAGATAGGTTTGCACCGCCTGTGGCGCTTGGCTATTATCTTGCGCTAGCAGTTTGGTAATGCCATGGATGGCTTCGCCCGTTTTTTTGGCTTCATCACTGGCAAGTGAATACAAACCGCGCCCACCATACGCATCCAAAATATAATAAGGTTTTGGCTTGGCGCTCATCATCTCAAGTAATTGGAGTAATAAAACGTGTTTTACCACATCAGCGAAGTTGCCCGCGTGGTAGCTGTGTTGATAATTCATAATAAATTTTTCGTAAACAAATTAGCAGGTATGGTAGCATAGCTATCAAAAATTGGCGAAGTTTTTGCTAGAAGTTTTTGCTAAAAATTGCCCAGTTAAATGTTTAAACAATAGTGGAGGAAACATAGCGCATATGCCAGAGTTGAATTTTATCCTGCCCAATTGGTTTGAAAAAATAAATGACGCACAGCTTGACGGTTTGGTTAATGACGGGTTTATCGTGCTAGATGACTGTTTTGACGTCAAATTTTTTCAGGCGTTACAAAAAGAGAGTGGCTTGATTGATTACCATGCCGCCAATTTGACGCAGGGTGAGCGAATCACTAGCATTCGCGGCGATAGCACCCGCTGGATTGATGAGCGCTGTCCGATAGGTATGCAGTATCTACAAGCGATTAACGAGCTCGCGCAATTTTTTAATCAAACCTTATACACAGGCATTCGCCGTAGTGAAGCCCATTATGCCCGCTACCCTGCAGGGTATGGTTATCAGTGGCATTCAGACAACCCGCAAGGGCGTGATGAACGTGTGTTATCAGCGGTTTTTTATCTCAATGAGGGTTGGGGCGCGCCCGATGGCGGTGAAATTATCGTCATCGATCAGCATGACAGACAGCAACAATTACAGCCCCAAGGTAACAGATTGGTGATTTTTAACAGTAACTTAGTCCATCAAGTCGCAATCACCCATCGTGAACGCTTCTCCATTGCCACTTGGATGAGAAAAGATGGGCTAATTAGCCAGTAATAAACTTGCCGCAATCCCCCACATCACAATCCCGATGAGGATATCAAGAATTTTCCAAGACAATGGTTTGGCAAATAGCGGCTGCAGCACACGCGCACCATAACCCAAACTAAAAAAGAAGATAAACGATGATAAAATTGCACCCAACGCAAACGCCAATTTATCGGTAACCTGTGACGCAATCGTCCCAAGCAAAATCACCGTATCTAAATACACATGGGGATTGAGCCAAGTAAACGCCAAGCACATGGCAATCACCTGTTTTAAATTACCAACGTCTTCACCCTGCGCCACGAGCGATTGGTTTGATTGATAAGCGGCAATAAAACTTCGAGTACCATACACAATTAAAAACAACGCCCCTGCGTATTTGGCGATGGTGATAATCAGCGGAAATTGTGAAATCAGCTTGCCAAAACCAAACACGCCACCCGTAATCAACACCGCATCAGATAACGCGCAAATCAAACACACGATAAACACAAATTGTTGTTTTAGCCCTTGTTTAAGCACAAATGCATTCTGTGCCCCAATCGCCAAAATTAACGAAAAGCACACGCTCATGCCCATTAAAAAAGTAGAGATATTCATCGGTATCACACGTCCCCAGTAACATTCGCAAAAAACACAAAAAAGCACAATAAGAAAAAAGCATAGCGAGAAAAAAAGCGTATTGTAGCCAAAATCCTGAGCGATTGCGAACAATGCGACCCGCTAAGGCGCTAATTTATGCTAATATGCAGCGCAAATAAGCGAGCTTTTTGAGAGATTTTAAGGAAACGACAATGACTGATTATGCCAGTAATGCCACTGATTTAGACCACCTTCAAGCGCAAACCTTAGCACTGAGTTTACAGCTGATGCGCGAGCCATCAGTGACGCCAACTGACCTTGACTGTCAAAATATACTGGCTGAGCGGCTTAACCACCTTGGGTTTGATTGTGAATTTTTATACTTTGGTGAAAAAGGTGCAACAGGACGCGAAGCAGAAGTCAAAAATTTATGGGCAATTCGTCAAGGTCGTGGGCAGGCGCAGGCGCCCGTATTATGTTTTGCAGGACATACCGATGTCGTGCCCACGGGCGATGTCAGCCAATGGACTTATCCGCCATTTGAGCCTACTATCAAAGATGGCATACTGTATGGGCGTGGTGCTGCAGACATGAAAACAGCGATTGCGGCATTTACTGTCGCTGTTGAAAATTTTGTCGCCAAGCACCCCAATCATCACGGCTCAATTGCTTTCTTAATCACCGCTGATGAAGAAGGTCCTTCGGTTAACGGTACAGTCAAAGTGGTGGAAACATTGCAATCGCGCAACCAACCCATAACCTATTGCTTGATTGGCGAACCCTCTAGCACTCACACATTGGGCGATATCATCAAAAATGGTCGCCGTGGCTCGCTTGGCGCCGTTGTGACAGTCACTGGCAAACAAGGTCATGTTGCCTACCCGCATTTGGCAGTGAACCCTATTCATTATGCCTTGCCAGCCCTATCCGAGCTTTGTAGCCAAACTTGGGACAATGGCAATGCGTATTTTCCCGCCACCACCCTGCAAATCTCCAACCTTAATGCAGGCACTGGGGCTAACAATGTGATTCCTGCAACTTTAAGCGCTGAGTTTAATTTTCGTTTTTCAACTGAGACCAACGATGAGAAACTTAAAGCGACCACCCATGCGATTTTTGACAAGCATTTTCAAGACGGTGCAGCCAGTTATCACATCAATTGGAAATTATCAGGCAACCCATTTTTGACGCCGCAAGGCAACCTCGTCGGCGCCTGTCAATCCGCGATTAAAGCCGTGACAGGGACAGATACAGAGCTGTCAACCACAGGCGGCACTTCAGATGGTCGTTTTATCGCAACGCTGAATGTTGACAATAGGTCGCCTGAAGTGGTTGAGCTTGGCGTGCGTAATGCAACCATCCACCAAATTGATGAGTGTGTAGCAGTTGAAGACTTGGGCAAACTTGCCGCAATTTATGAGCAAATATTACAAAACTTACTGTTAAACTAAATACTGTTAACCTACATATGGCATGCTAACAGCCCAGTGATACGGCTAATTTTGCTGGGGTTGGCAATCTTCGTGAGGTTGGCAAATGATTATTTACCCAAGTCAATGACATCAAAAAATGTTATTTTTGGCTGACGCATTAAGCAAACGTGGGTAATTTTTCATGGGTAAATTAATTTAGCTACTGCTCATTAACAATCTAGTATGAAGAAGAATCTAGCATTCAGCTTAATCTAGTTCGTCTAGCCAAGCCATTTGAATCGCTTCTAGTTGTTTTTCGGTCGATTTGGTTGGGTCATCGCCAAATTCTTCCAACTGCGTCACATACCGATGCAAATCGGTAAAACGAATATATTGCACGTCTTCATCAGGGTATTTTTCAGAAAGTTGAATGGCAATTTCTAACGTGTCGTTCCATTTGAGGGACATATTTTTTCTCCAGTTATTTGATGGGGGTGAGTTTTTTGATTTCGTTAAGATTGTCTTGCCAAGTTTTGATGACAGGATGAGCTTGTTCATCTTGCTGTACAATGACGCTGGTCGGTTGCACTTGCCCATCCAACATCAATACAATTTTGGTCAGTGCCACCACATTTAAGTCATTTTTCACCCAAAACTCGTGGCGAAAATACAGGTATTTTTTATCCCAAGCCAATAATTGACTGCGAAGCGCCAATTTATCCAACAAAAAGCTTTCTTTGATATAAGTTAATTGTTGCGATGCAATCACCCAACCTAGCTTGTCCGTTGGACGTTGCTGCATCAGCCACTGTTGGATGTTAAGCTCAATAAAGCTTAAGTAGCGATAATTAGGCACATGGTGACGAAACCCCATATCATGTGGCAAAATCCGATAGTAGCGGATGATCGCATCGCTATAGCTTGGTTTGGATGACTTTGCTTTATCGGATTTTAGCATCAAACATAAGATAAGGTAACGAAGTAATAAATTCATGAATTTTCCTTGTGATATCCGCCTGATTATAGCAAATAAAAAACCCTGACTAAACTGGTTAGTCAGGGTTGATTGAAGTTACAAAAACTTAGTGACCTGTACCATTGATATGGCGAATCATGTCTTCTACTACTTTTTTGGCATCGCCAAAGATCATCATGGTTTTGTCCATGTAGAACAAGCTATTATCAAGACCTGCGTAGCCGGCACTCATTGAGCGTTTGATGACCATCACGGTTTGCGCTTTGTTTGCTTCAAGAATTGGCATACCAAAGATCGGTGAGTTTGGATCGTCTTTTGCCGCTGGGTTGACCACGTCATTGGCACCGATAATCAGCACAACATCTGTACCTGCAAAGTCGGAATTGATTTCATCCATTTCTAAGATATCTTCATACGGCACATCTGCTTCAGCCAATAGTACGTTCATATGACCTGGCATACGACCTGCCACGGGGTGAATGGCAAAACGCACGTCCACGCCTTCTTCTTTGAGCATTTCATAAAGCTCTTTTACCGCATTTTGCGCACGGCCTTGCGCCATACCATAGCCTGGCACAATGACGACACTGCTAGAGTTTTCCATCATAAAGGCAGCATCTTCAGGTGAGCCTGTACGGTAAGTTTTGGGTCCGGTATCTTCTTCTGTCGCAGCGGCTGAGCTGCTTGACATACCGCCAAACAATACGTTGAGCAGTGAACGGTTCATGGCTTTACACATAATGTAGGACAAAATCGCCCCAGATGAACCCACCAGCGAACCTGCGATAATCAACATTGAGTTACCTAGGGTAAAACCGATACCGGCTGCTGCCCACCCAGAGAATGAGTTGAGTAGCGATACCACCACAGGCATATCACCGCCACCAATCGGCGCAATCCACATCCAGCCAAAAATAATAGCCAAAATGGTCATGGCATAAAACGCTGGCATAGATTGGGTGGTAAAATACATAATACCAAATGCTAACATCGCGATGAACAATAGCGCTTGGACAGGTTTTACCCAACTGCCTTTAATCGTCTTTGCCCAGCTTTTTGCCGCCAATTTACCAAAAGCAAACATTGACGCTGAGAAGGTAATTGCGCCAATAAAACAGCCGATAAATAACTCAAACCGCGCGATGGTGCTATGCTCGACACCTGTATGCAACACGCTCGCTAGTGCGATGGCAACCGCCGATAAACCGACTAAAGAGTGCATCAAAGCCACGGTTTCTGGCATTTGCGTCATGGCAACGGTACGTGCTTTCCAAGTGCCGACCACCGCGCCTAGTACCATCGCGCCAACAATTAATACAAATACCGGACTGGGTGCCAAGAAAAAGGTAGTGATAATAGCAATCGCCATACCTATCATACCGAATCGGTTACCACGGATGGCGGTTTTTGGACTTGATAAACCCCGTAAGGTTAAAATAAATAGCACCGCACCAATCAAATAAAACCAATCAGCGTGTTGGGCGACCCAATTCAAATTCTCATTCATCAAGCATTTCCTTCTTTGTTTGGCTCAGCTTTGGCTTTTTTATCTTTTGATTTAAACATCGCTAGCATACGTTCCGTCACCGAAAAACCACCAAAAATATTGATGCTGGCTAAAAATACCGCAAACGCCCCCAAAAGACTTGTTGGGGTAAACATATCCCCATTGATGCTGACGGTCTGCAGCATGGCACCGACGATGACAATACTGGATAATGCATTAGTCACTGCCATGAGTGGGGTATGCAGTGCAGGTGTTACCCCCCAAACCACGTAATAACCCACAAAAATAGCCAAAACAAAGATACTAAAGATTGCCACAAATGGGGTGGCAGATGTCGCAGACGCTAATAGGGTCAATAACATAAAACCTCCTAACCTCGATAGGTAAAATTAAATGAAAATTAGGTTAGCGACTGGCTAACAATACTTGACCTTGGCTAGTAACCAGCAAGGCTTTTTGGATTTCATCTTCTGGATTAAGCGCAAACACTTTATTGTCATCCATCAAGGTTGCAAAAAAGTTATACAAATTGTTGGCATACAATGCCGATGACTGCGCCGCCAAGGTCGATGGAATATTGGGCACACCCATGATGGTGACACCGTTTGGGGTGATGATATTTTGTCCGACCACTGAGCCTTCTACGTTACCGCCTGTTTCCACGGCCATATCAAGTAGAATTGAGCCAGATTTCATTTTATCGATGGTAGCTTGGTGTATCAAACGCGGGGCATTGCGACCAGGAATTTGAGCCGTGGTAATCACGATATCTGCTTGGCTGACTGCTTTATCGACAACCGCGGCTTGGTCTTTGATATATTGCTCAGACGGTGTCCAAGCATAGCCGCCTGTGTCTTTGGCTTTGGCTTTTTCCTCATCGCTCATGGGAACATCGAGCCATTTACCACCGACTGACTCCACTTGATCACGCACGGTGGGACGTAAGTCACTGGCTTCCACAACCGCTCCCAAACGACGCGCGGTGGCAATCGCTTGCAAACCCGCGACGCCCACGCCTAGGATGACAATACGCGCAGGTTTCACCGTACCTGCCGATGTCATAAACATGGGGAAAGGACGACCAAACTGGTTAGCAGCCAAAATCACCGCTTTATAACCTGCCAAGTTGGCTTGGGATGACAGCACGTCCATGTTTTGTGCCCGCGACAAAGTTCGGGGCAATAGCTCCATGGCATACACTTTGGCGTGGCGATTGGCATAGTCCTGCAAATTGGCATTGCGATACGGATTCATCATACCGATGACAATCGCTTCTTGTTTTAGCTGGTTGATTTTTTCAATCGGTAAGCTATTGACCGTGAGCACCACATCACTTGTTGAGATCGCATCATCAACAATTTGCGCCCCTGCTTGTTCCAAC
This sequence comes from Moraxella sp. CTOTU48717, assembly GCF_032057165.1. NCBI lineage: Bacteria > Pseudomonadati > Pseudomonadota > Gammaproteobacteria > Moraxellales > Moraxellaceae > Moraxella > Moraxella sp. CTOTU48717. The sequence continues at coordinate 8,656 of NZ_DAMBBC010000002.1, forward strand.
GCATCATTGGTAATAAACGAACCTTTACCGGCATCGCGTTCGACCACAATACTGTGACCCAACTTGATGAACTTTTTAATGGTATCGGGGGTAATCGCAATCCGATTTTCATATAATGCAGTTTCTTTTGGTACACCAATTTGCATACACTCTCCTCAAGCGGTTCGGTTGGATTCTCAATCCACAACTGACGATTAGCTTAGACAGTTATAAATTAAAAAAATGATAATTAAATTACCATAAATATAATTAATTATGCAAAACAATTCTAGGCGGAATAACAAGTAAATTTGACTGGTGCGTATAAAAAAAAGTTATCAATAAAACTTTTTACAAAATTTTCTTTTAACAAGATGGCTTTCTGAAGATTAGTTTATTTGCGTATTGCGTTTTTTAACCTTGCCATTGTCGATTTTAAATTCATCAAAATCTTGGGCAAGCCAAAAATTACCTTGATAACTGGCATCCACTTCTGCCCGAATATGTGACATATTTAAAGTTTTACTGCTAGGTTTATCAAAAGGTTGAAAACGCGCGCTAAAATGGGTCAAAATCAGGTTTTTTAACCGTGATAACTGCGCAAACTCGGCAACTTGCTTGGCGGTTGAATGCATGGAGTCAAAATAGTTAGGGGCTAATTTTCGTTTATCAGCAATTGCTTGGGTATAAGTGGCCTCGTGTACCAACACATCGGTATCTGATATGGCATCGGCTAATAGCTCAGGTGAGTCATTGTCACCTGCGACTATTAGCACGGTTTTATGCAGCGTGGTGGTGACAAAATCCGCGGATTTTAGTAAGGTGTTATCATCTAGATTGACGTCAATACCGTATTTAAGCTTTCCCCATAGCCGTTTATCTAGCACGTTAAGCTCGGTGAGTTTTTGGGTCAATAAGGTTTTTTTGGACAGGCGCTGGGTGAATTTAAAGGCGTGGCTAGGGATACGGTGTGATAGCGCAATCACGTCAACTTGTAGCTGATGGTCATCTGTCAAATCCAGCGTGATGGGTTGGTAACTATCTCCCTGCGCTCTATTTTCAATGGCGATAAAATTAATGTCAAAACTTATCATCAGCGCTGTCGTGGCTTGCACGGCTGCAAGATAATCGGCAATGGCTTGTGGAGCGATAAGGGTTAATGGATGCTTGCGCCCACTCATCGCCATACTAGCCAATAACCCTGGCAAGCCATAACAGTGGTCACCATGCACATGGGTGATACAAATCAATTCTAGCTGCATCACGGACAACGGGGTTTTGAGTAATTGATGCTGGGTGGCTTCCCCACAGTCCACTAATACCCAAGGGACGTTTTTTGCTTTGCTATAAGGATTGATGAGTGATACAGCAAGCGCGGTGACGTTGCGGTGTTTGGTGGGTATCCCTGCTGATGTACCCAAAAAAGTGAGTGTTAACATGATTGCCTCTTGATCAAACGAGTGTTACATCGTTATAGTGAATCTTTATCAATTTAACTATAAAATAAAATGCGCTAACAAATTTCACAACAACTTTTGACTGGGCTATGACATTGACTTCAACGCATCCTTTTAATCCTTAGCTTTTACCTCTTATGCTGTGTCTGACCAAATGGGCAAGTCTGTTTTAACCATCAGCCTTGTACTTGTCGATAGGCGGATTTGGGGCGTGCTTGGTTAATGGTCCAACGGCTGACGGCGGGCTGCCTGCTTAAGTTTTAAAGATTTGGTAACAGATAATAGCAATAATAATTTGGCAAGTGGGTTATTATTGGGGATGATTTCACTGAGTTTTGGTATACTCAATGCTGCTTGTATCACCTCTTATATCACCTACTGAACACAATAAGGAAATGCTATGTTCAAGTTTTTTACCCCACTCTGTTTCTCATTAAGTTTATTTGGCTGCCAAGCTGTTAGCTCAGATCAGCAAAACCACACAACCATGCCTCAGCCCATCAAGAAACCTGAGATGATGTGCACCATGCAATATGATCCTGTCTGCGTCAAAACTATCAATAATGGCATCGTCCACTATCAAACCTATGGCAACGCTTGTATGGCAAATAATGGCGGCAATGCTATGGACAAGACTATGAGTATCACCAAGGGTGCTTGTGGGTCGGACGCTAGCAAGTAACTGAGTTAATAAGTAACTGGGTTAGCAAATGACTTGGCTATGATAATTTAGCCTGCCATAACGTTGCACTAGCTTGTTTGCCATAGCTTACTGACGATAAAATGAGCGAAGTGTTATAATCCCCTCTAATTACTTTGTGTTAAAGGTTTTGCATCTGTATGGCATTAGCGCTGATTATTGATGATGAAGTAGATTTGTGTCGCTTGATGCAGATGACACTCAAAAAAATGGGCATTGAAACCAAAGTCGCCTATGACTATGCCACCGGCATCAGCCATCTTCAAGCGTATAGTTTTGACTTTTGCTTAACCGATCTCAAACTTCCTGATGGCACAGGACTAGATATCGTTAAATTTATCAGTAAAAATTATGCCAAAACCCCTGTGGCAGTGATTACCGCCCACGGTAGCATGGATTTGGCGATTGAAGCGTTAAAATTGGGCGCCTTTGATTTTGTCAACAAGCCACTTGAGCTATCACGGCTACGCCAGTTGGTCGAAAACGCCTTAAAAGTGGCAGAAAATGCCCATAAACTCAATTGTAAAGAAGTCTATGATCCTTTTAGCAATCGCCTAATCGGACAATCTAACGCCATTACCCAGCTCAAAACCACCATCCAAAAATTGGCGCGTAGCCAAGCGCCCGTATTTTTGTGGGGAGAATCGGGCACGGGTAAAGAAGTCGTTGCCAAGCTCATTCATGATTTAAGCCCACGCTGCTCTGCCAATTTTGTGCCTGTTAACTGCGGCGCCATCCCATCAGAGTTGATGGAAAGCGAGTTCTTTGGGCACAAAAAAGGCAGCTTTACTGGCGCTACCGCAGATAAAGAAGGGTTATTCCAACAAGCAAATGGCGGTACGCTATTTTTGGATGAAGTAGCGGATTTGCCGATTTCCATGCAAGTCAAATTATTACGCGCGATACAAGAAAAGAAAATCCGCTCCATTGGAAGCACCCAAGAGATTGCCGTGGATGTGCGCCTTTTATCCGCTACCCATAAAAATTTGGCTAAGCTTGTCGAAACGGGTGAATTTAGACAAGATTTATATTATCGCATCAACGTGATTGAAGTAAAATTACCCAGTCTCAATGAACGGCGTGATGATATTTTACTGTTAGCCAATCATTTTATCTCTTTGATTGCAGACGATTGGGGACTAGCGCAGCCACCGACATTATCGAATGAAGCCGCGGTTCAATTGACAAACCATCACTTTGCAGGCAACGTGCGTGAATTAAGAAATATCTTAGAGCGGGCGATTACCCTAGCTGATGATAATGTGATTGAAGCCCATCATTTGAATTTGCCATTATCAGCCGCCAACGTACCGGCTGACACTCCTAGAATCCATGAAACCCAAAAAACTCATGAAATCACAGAAAACTCCAATCACCCCGTCTTATCAATACCGAGTCAACCGAGCGCGCCAAAAGTTGAGCCCTTAGCCGAGCCTAAATCCGCTTCCAACAGCCCCATCAATACTTCCTATGGCAGCAACTTGTTTGCAAGTGGTTACAAAGTCAAACCCAATATTCAACTTACGCCCACGCCCACACCAACCCAATCCACCCATGATGCGTTAACCCATGAATCGTTAACTTTAGATGCGCCGATAGGGAATATCAATGCACCTAATTTAGCCCAGCCCTCTGCTGAAGAAGGTCAACTGCCTGCCGAAGGGCTGGAAGAATATTTGATGAATCAAGAACGAAAAGTCATTATCGCGGCGCTCAACTGCAGTGGTTGGAATCGCACCCAAGCTGCTAAACTGTTAAATACAACGTTTCGCTCACTGCGCTACCGTATGAAAAAATTGGGCATTGATAGTGACAGTGATATTAATAGTGATAGTGACAGCGATGAGGATTAAAAACTTCGGATAAAGGACAAATCGATATTTTTTGATAAATCTACTATCCCTACTTGGTCATAACAAGCTAGTGGAAAACGCCGGCGGATGCCTAACCACTGGTTTGCTGATTGAGCAAATAGCACGAATCGATTGCCTTTTTCATCGAGATTATTGTCGATATTGTCAATTTGATGCAGGCATTTTACCGCAATGATATCAATGTCTAATGTAACAGCGGGTTTTTGGTACAGAAGTCTGTCTTGTTGCTGTTCAAACTTCTTGGTGAGTTGTAACCACTGCCAATAATCTATTGGCTGCGCAAATGCTAAATAAGCCACTTGGTTAAAATAAACCGCTGTATTGGATGTTTGCTGGTTTACATCGTCGTTTAAATTGTTATCACTACAAGTATCTTCACTACTATGAATCGCGCTGAGGGTCAAAGTGCCAAAGTTTTGCAGCCAGTCTTTGGCTTTTTGTAAATAATAAAGTTGTTTGACATTACTGGCTAACGACAAAACACAGGCTTCGATGACTATGACATCACGCGGTGGTACACTCATACTCAAATGCTCAAATAAACATATTTTTTGCTTAGGCTAATTAATTTTGCTGAAAACGGGTAATTTTAACCCCCACACTATCGGCTTGCTTGATGGCGGTTGGTTTGTGAATCGTCACTGTGACTTTTTCTGGGGCAAATTCTGCCAAAATCATCTCAGCGACCAATTGCGCTAACCGCTCTAATAGCGCCACTTTATTGGCAATGCTCACTTCAGCCACACGCTCACTGACACTTTTATAGTTGATGGCATCTTGAATATTATCAGTCTGCGACGCTTGGTATTGACAGCCCACCATTTCAATATCAAAAATCAATGGTTGGGTTATTTGCTGCTCCCACTCATACACGCCAATCACGGCATCGACTTTAAGTCCCTTCACAAACACCGTATCCGTTGAATTGCCCGTCAGCTTGATTGGCTGATTGTTGGACTTTTCGTTTGCAATCGCGTGTAAGGCATCCGCCGCTGAATATAGTGATTCATGCATGGTTTTTTGTGTAGGGGCTTGCGTGGTGCTGTGGGGCGTTTCAAGCTTAGTTTGTTGGGTGGTTTCTGGTGTCGTCATTTTTACTCTCGTTAGGTATTTCGCTGTTTGATTAAATCATAACTAAAAAATACCAACCCTGTCCAAATAAAGGCAAAGGTAATCAATTTATAAATGTTAAAAGGCTCATGATACAAAAATATCGCCAATAAAAAAATCATGGACGGGGTCAAATAATTTAAAAAGCTCAATAAACTAAAGTTGACCATTTTGGTAGCTTTATTAAACATCAATAGCGGTATCAAGGTCACTGGCCCTGCAAGCATCAATAAAAAAATTGATGGCGACAGCCAAAAATCTAATTGACTACTAGCAACATCATGCATAGCGAACCAGCCAATAAATACCGGCACCAATAATGCCGTTTCGATAAACATCGCAGACAGCGCATCAACCGGCGTATGGCGATGCATCAAACCATACACAGAAAAGCTACTCGCCAACAATAACGATACCCACGGCAATTTACCCAGCACGACCAACTGAATCGCCACGCCTATCGCTGCCAAAATCACTGCCATCCATTGCAAAGGACGCAGTTTTTCTTTGATAACCACTAGCGATAGTAAAATACCCATCAACGGACCAATATAATAGCCCAAACTGGCTTCCAAAATCTGATCATGATTGACCGCCCACACGTACACCAGCCAATTGACCGAGATAATCGTCCCCGAAACGGCAGTATAAAGTAGCCATTTTGGGTTGGCTTGAATCACTTTCACCCAGTGCCAGTTTTTAGTCACTATCATGATCAGTAAAATCGTGACAAACGTCCAAATAATTCGATGCCCAATGATTTCAATCGCATCATAATCTTTGAGTAGCTTAAAATACAGCGGGAAAAACCCCCAAATCAAAAAAGCAGCCAGTGCGGTCAATACCCCTTTGGGGGTGGTCACTACGGTTGGTTTTTCATGGTCAGTCATATCAACAGCACGGGTCGGAATGTCACTATTGATGATATCAATGGTTTGACTTTGGGGGATTTGATTTTCGGGGATTTGATTTTTCATTAACACAACGATAAATTTTATTTTTTATAAAAAAGTCAAAACTAAGAAAGTCATAGTCTATCTTAGTTTTCATGTCATCAATGTAAAGACTTGCGACAGTGATACAAATTTAGCTCACCTAGGTTTAGTCAGTCACCACTTTAACTTGCAATCCTGCACTATTGACCAGTTCAGCAAAGTTAGGGAAGCTAGTATTGACCGTTTCAGTACCATGAATGGTAATCGTATCGCTTGCTCGCAAACTTGCCACAGTAAAACTCATGGCAATGCGATGGTCATGGTGACATTCAATCTCACCACCGCCAAACACCTGTGCCACATCACCGCGACCTTCAATTTCGATGCCATCATCGAGTACAGTACAGGCAATTCCTAAGGTTTTTAGCCCATCTGCCATGACTTGAATACGGTCAGATTCTTTAACGCGCAGTTCAGCTGCGCCATGCAGCACGGTTTTACCCGTGGCACAACTTGCTGCCACAAACAGCACAGGGAATTCATCAATGGCGAGTGGCACCAAGTGCTCAGGAATCTCAATACCTTGCAATTTTGAAGATTTCACCACGATATCGGCAACTGGCTCACCGCCAACGGTGGTTTCATTGATCAATGTCAAATCAGCGCCCATCAGCTTTAAGATATCAATCACGCCAGTGCGCGTGGGATTGATGCCCACTTTTTTGATGGTCACATTGCCTTGTTGGGCGATGGCGCCTGCCACCATAAAAAATGCCGCAGATGAAATATCAGCAGGCACTGCGATATCACATGCCGTTAATTCGCCGCCCCCTGTCACACTGATTTGATTGCCATTGTGCACTTTTGACACTGTCACAGGATAACCAAATGCCGTCAGCATGCGCTCGGTATGATCGCGCGTCACTTCTGGCTCAATCACCGTGGTAGTACCTTGTGCCCATAGCCCTGCTAACAGCAAACACGATTTCACCTGCGCTGATGCCATCGGCATTTCATAGCTGATACCTGTTAAATTTTGATTACCGGTGATGCTAATCGGCGGCGTGCCTTTTTCGCCCGTGGTTTGGATTTTGGCACCCATGTCACGCAGTGGCTTGGCGACGCGTTCCATGGGACGTTTGGATAAACTCGGGTCGCCCGTCATCACCGAATCAAATTTTTGTGCCGATAAAATACCTGATAACAAGCGCATACTGGTGCCTGAATTACCCATGTATAGCGGATCATGTGAAGGTTTTAACCCATGTAATCCAACCCCATGAATCACTACCCTGCCTTGGTTTGGACCTTCAATCACTACGCCCATATCGCGAAAGGCCTGCAAAGTAGCGAGTGCGTCTTCACCTTCCAAAAACCCTGTCACCGTGGTGGTACCTTTGGCTAACGAACCAAACATAATCGAACGGTGGGAAATAGACTTATCACCTGCGACGGTGTGACTGCCTTCAAATTGTTGGGCTGGGGCGATAACGTAAGTTTGCTTCATGGCTTGTTTTTCCAAATAAGGCGTTTTATTTAACATATGTCCAAAATGTTGTCGGGCGGCTTGGGCTTGGGTCAATATACCCAGCATCTGCTCAGAATCATTGGTTTCGATAATTGCTTTCAACTGGCTTAATTGCTCACTAAATTCATCAATGGCATCGAGGAGCGCGGTTTTATTGGCATAAAAAATATCATGCCACATGGTTGGGTCGCTGGCGGCGATACGGGTAAAATCCCGAAAGCCACCCGCCGCGAAACGAAAAATATCCATATTGTCGTTGTGCTTGGCTAATTGCGCAACTAGATTGTAGGCTAGCAAGTGGGGTAAATGACTGGTACGCGCGAGCACCTTATCATGATAATCCGCTGGCATGGTCACCACTTCTGCGCCAGTCTGCGCCCATAGTGCAATCACTTTTTTAACGGCTTGTTTGCTAGTGGTATCTAGCGGCGTTAAGATAATTTTGTGGTTATCAAATAGTTTGGCATTACGCGCATCAATCCCTGATTTTTCTGCGCCGGCAATCGGATGGGCCGGCACAAAACCTTTGGGCATATCCTCACCAAACACCGCGCTGGCATCTGCAATGATATTGCCTTTGGTACTGCCCACATCCATGATAATAGTTTTATCGGTAATGACGGGTTTGATTTGTTCAAAAATCTTTTTGACCGCCTGTACCGGCGTGGCTATCACCACCAAGTCTGACCCTTGCACCGCCAGGGCAGCATCATCAAATCCTGCATCAAGCAGTCCGTAGTTGATACCTTTGTCAATGGTTGCTTGTGAACGGCTGACCGCCACAATTGATTTGGCAAGATTTTTATCACGCATGGCTTGTGCCAAACTTGCGCCGATGAGCCCTAGCCCAATAAAACACACTTTTTCAAACATTTAACTTACCGATTTTTTATAATTTGCTAAAAAGACTGCGAGCGCAATCAAAATCCCACCCAACATAGTGCTGACGGTTATTTTTTCGCCCAATAAAACCACACCCAACAATACCGCAATGAGCGGAATAAAATAAATATACAGCGAGGTTTTTACCACGCCCAAATGCTTATTGGCATTGGTCCACAACACAAAACACAAGGCGGAAGCGATACCACCTAAAAACAGCAAATTTGCCAGATTGATGGGCGTAAACGCGTGAAGGTTGATAAAGGCTTCACCTGTCACAAGCATATACAGCGACGCGGTGATTATGCCATACAAAAACACTTTACGCATGCGTACCATCGGGTTGAGCGCATCTTTAATTGCACTGTTAGCAAAGCCAAAAAATGACCACGCCAACCCACTTAATATCGCTAAAATATTACCTAGCATGCCATTGGTTAAACTCATCGGCTGATTAGCCAGTACTAATGCCACGCCAACCAACGCCATCACACAGGCTATCAACAGCAACTTGCTAAAGGCATGGGTTTTAATGATAAAACTGGCAATCAGCACCGTAAACAAGGGGGATGCTGTGACTAGCAGCGCCGCATTACTACTATAGGTATATAGCAATGCGGTATTTTCTAGCAAAAAATACAAGGTGATACCGCACAGCCCCGACAAAAAATACAACACTTCGTTTTTTACACTACTAAAGGTTTGCAGTCTAGGTGACATGGCAAACAATAACCCATAGGCAAATAACGACCGATACAGCAAAATCTGAATGGGTGACATATCCGCCAGCAGCACCTTGGTGCTTGCTAATGTTGTTCCCCAAACGATGACCACAAATAACGCTAAAAAATGCCAAAATACTTCACGATTTTTTTCTAACATTGGCTTAGCTCAATACCTGCGCCAACGTATCTAAAAAACGATTAATTTCTTCAGGCAAACCCACACTCACACGTATCCAGGCTGGCAGACCGTAGCCAACCATCGGCCGCACTACCACACCTTGCTCAATCAAAGTTTGGTAGATGTCCATGCCATCACCGACATTGACCATCACAAAGTTGGTCGCTGATTTGACATAGACGACACCTAAGCTATCCAAGCCATCATATAAGGCTTGTCTTTGCTCATGGTTAAACGCCAAATATTGGTTAATAAAATGTTGGTCTTTAATCGCTGCTGTGGCGGCGGCATGCGCCAACGTACTGGTATTAAACGACTGACGCGTATAATTTAAAATCTCGGCAATGCTTGCGCTGCTTACGGCATAACCAATGCGCAAGGCTGCCAGTCCATAAGCTTTGGAAAAGCTACGTAGCACAATGACATTGTCATACTCTTGGGTCAAATCTACACAGCTGAGCGTTGGCGCAAATTCGATGTAAGCCTCATCAATCACCACCAACACCTCCGATGGCACTTTTTTGATGAATTTAATCAGATCATCTTTGGCAAGCACAGTGCCGGTGGGGTTGTTGGGATTGGTGATAATCACCATTTTACAATTGGCGGTTTGATTGACCGTCTCAAGCATCGCAGGCAAATCATGAGCAAAATTTTTGGCAGCGACTTGTTGGGTTCGCTCACTAATACCCAAAGACGCCAATTCGTAATCCGAAAACGCGTATTGAGAATACACAATCACATCATCGCCATCGGCAAAGCTTGCGGTAATGTTATTGAGTAACTCATTAGAGCCATTCCCCAACACAATTTGTTTTGTTTCACAGCCCAAAAAATCGGCTAACGCTTGTTTAAGCCCTTGCCCGGCGCCATCGGGATAACGAGATAATTCCCCCAGTTTTGACGTGATTGCCAAGGTCACGTGTGGCGAGCAGCCGGTTGGATTTTCATTGCTCGCCAATTTGACGATGTCACCCAAGCCATACTCACGGGTCAGCTCTTCATTGGATTTATCCATTTCATAAGCTTTTAACTGCTCAATACTGTGATTGACCGATTGGATCGTCATATCAAAACCTTTCGTTGATGATGGATACTGATAAAATTTTATTGCCAAAAACGGTTAAATCACCGCTTTTGGATAAGCGCCTAATACCCGTAAATCTTTGACTTGGGGACGAATCTCAGCGAGCGCGGCTTGCATATTGGCATCGTCAATATGACCAAGCATATCAATAAAGAACACATAAGCCCATTTGTTTGGACGCTCTGGGCGGGTTTCGATACTGGTCATCGACACCCCATGTTTAGCTAGTGGCTGCAATATTTGAATCAGCGCGCCCGCCTGATCTTTGGCTGACACTAAAATCGAGGTTTTATCTTGACCTGACGGCGCTACTGCTTCGCGGCCAATGATTAAAAAACGTGTGGTGTTAAATGGGGTATCTTCGATGTTTTCAAATAGTTTGTGCAAATTATATTCGCTTGCTGCCACTTCCCCTGCAATAGCGGCTGAGTGCCACTCATTTTTGATACGCCGCGCCGCTTCACCATTACTAGAGACTGCCACCCGCTCGACATTGGGATAATGGGTATCTAACCATTGGCGGCATTGGGCAAGCGCTTGGCTGTGGGCATAAATTTTTGAAATTGCGCCCACTTTGGTATGCTCACCCACCAAAAACTGATGATGCACCGGTAATTCCACCTCGCCAATGATTTTTAAATCGGAGGATAAAAATCCATCAAGGGTATGGTTGACCACCCCTTCTGAGGAATTTTCCACAGGGACGACGCCATACATCGCAGAGCCGGCTTCCACTTCACGAAACACATCAGCAATGGTCGATAGCGGCACTGTGGTAGCGGCTTTACCAAAATGCTTCAGCGCTGCCATGTGGGTAAAGGTACCTGCAGGGCCCAAATACGCAATTTTTTGTGGCGCTTCTAAGTCCAAACACACCGACATAATCTCACGGAACAAACGCGCCATCTTATCCGCTGGTAGTACCCCGCCCATAGATTCGTTGCGCGCCATCACCTTTTTTAGCACCTGTGCTTCTCGCTCTGGGCGATAAAAAATCGGATTGTCTTCTTGCGTCTTTTTGGCTTTGGCTACTTGCACCGCATAGCCTGCTCGCTCGTTGATTAATCGCTGGATTTTTTCATCCACTTCATCGATTTTTTGGCGAAGTCCAACTAATTCATCATTGCTCATCGTTTGTTCATTCATAAAATTACAACTCAACAGTCAACACTGACCTGCGCGATAGGATTGAGGGTCATAAATCACAGGCAGCCTAGCTTGAAATATACTTTGAAATATACCTTGAAATATACAAAGTTACCAAATGGCTTTATAGCAGAAATTGCCTAATACTAGCACAAATCACGCCTGTTAATCGAGTTTCGCTCGGCGCTTTTTCATCACAATTATTGATATAGACACAATATTTTTGGCATACCCTAAAAAAAATTGGATTTTTCTGCTTAGCGCTTAACAAATACTTGCAAAATAGAAAAAAAACTAGCGATTGTCACAATGTTTGTGATAGCTTTTGACATAGGTTAAACAACATTGAATGAAACTATACTATTTTGTCCGTGATAGGTTATCAGTGACATGCAGCAATTTGACATTTAGGAAAGTACATGACTAGCAGCTTAAACCAACTAAAAATGATGACAACCATTGTGGCAGATACTGGGGATTTGCAAGCGATTGCCCGCTTAAAACCAGTCGATGCGACCACCAACCCAAGCTTGATTACCAAGGCATTGTCAGCGCCACAAATGCAGCCTATTTTAATTGAGACATTACAAAAATACCCCAATGATATCGATGCAGTGATTGATGAGCTCACCATTTATATCGGCACCGAAATTTTAAAACTGATTGATGGTCGTGTTTCCACTGAAGTGGATGCAAGATTGTCTTATGATACCGATGGCACAATTGTCAAAGCGCAGCAATTTATCAAAGCGTATGAAGCCGCTGGGATTGATAAAAAACGCGTACTCATCAAAATCGCTGGCACGTGGGAAGGTATCCAAGCCGCCAAAGCGTTAGAGCAACAAGGTATCCATTGTAATGTGACGCTACTATTTGGTTTGCACCAAGCCAAAGCCTGTGCCGATGCCGATGTTACCTTGATTTCGCCATTTGTCGGACGGATTTTGGATTGGCAGAAAAAAGACGAAGGAATCGATAGCATCGAAATCAGCCGTGATAAAGGCGTGAACTCAGTCAAAACTATCTATCATTACTTCAAACAGCATGGCTACACCACCCAAATCATGGGCGCTAGTTTTCGCAGCATTGAGCAAATATTGGTATTGGCAGGTTGTGACTTATTAACGATTGCGCCTGATTTGCTAGACCAACTTGCCACGATGGACGTCAAAGTCGAGCGTCAGCTATTCCCCGACATGAAGTTTATTGACCTCAAAAAACAAACCCTTGATGAGACCCAATTTGCCGAGCAGCATGCGCTTGATCCTATCAGCCAAACGTTATTATCTGCCGGTATTGAAGGCTTTATCCAAGCTAGAGAAGCGTTAGAACAAACTTTGAGAGGCTTGGTTAATTAAGCGTTATTAATTAAAGCTTTATTCATTAAAACTTTGATGAATGACGCTTGGTTCATTAAATTTTTGTTAGCGGCTAATCATGTCCTTTAATCATGATTAGCCCCATGCCATCCCACTAACCTTTAGCTTGCAACACGGTATAAAGTGGTATAGCAAGCGGTTGATGCAAATCCACCAAATCAAGCAATACAAGTGCGCCTAACACCTGATGCCCTGCAGCCCCACAAAGCCCCACCGCAGCGCTCAAGGTGCCGCCTGTCGCCAATATATCGTCCACCAATAACACATTCGCGGGCGCAAGTCCCGCCTGCATCTCTAAAGTATCACTACCATACTCTAGCGCATAGCTTTTATTCGCCACAGGCGGTGGCAGCTTGCCTTCCTTGCGTACCAATACCATGCCTTTGCCTGTTCGACCCGCCAACAGGCTAGCAAAAATAAACCCCCGTGCTTCAATAGCGCCAAAGCAATCAACCGCCTCAAACACTGGCTGTGGTATCGCTGCCAGTAACGCATCAATTACCGCATTGACGTGAGCGCGCAATAATGGCGTGATATCATAAAACGCAATGCCTTGTTTGGGAAAATCAGGTACCACTCTGATGATTTGCCAAAATGGGTGTGGTGAATCAGGGGATATAATCGATTGCATAGGATTGACCGAGTTCAGAAAAATTAAGTGTTAAGTGAAAATTAAGTGAAAATTGCTAAAGCGTGCCTCATTCTAGCAATTTTTTCAGGCTGAGCCAATTAGGGTCATAGATGGCGTTAAGCCTTTACTTTAGCCATGATTAATAGGCTAGGCTTGGGCGAACTGATTTAAAGGTTCTGATATGGGATTGAATGTTGCCTGTCATTGGCTTGCTTGTTTCAGTGCATACTTGTAAACTATCGCAAGTTAAATTTTTAGGTGATTGCGTGAGTTTTGCATGGTTAACATACTGCTCGGCATTGTAATTGCAATTTTTATCCTTATCTTCAATAGCAAAAGTTACCACTAACATAGGGAAAGTTATCAATGAAAAAATATCAATGTATCGTGTGTGGTTGGGTGTATGATGAGGCATTGGGCTGCCCAGAAGAAGGCATCCTTCCGGGCACACGTTGGGAAGATATTCCCGAAGATTGGACTTGCCCTGAATGTGGGGTCAGTAAAGTAGACTTTGAAATGATTGAACTATAATAAATATAATAGGGTTTTATCATGCAATCAACTAACAATGTCGATAATGCGAGTGTCGATAGTGCCAGTGACAATAGTGTAAGCTTAGACAGTATCAGTTCAAATGATGCGCCTATTGCGCAACTGCCAAATACACAACCCCAACCTGTAATCATTATTGGCTCAGGGATGGCGGGTTATACGCTAGCGCGTGAGCTCAGAAAGCTAACGACCAGCTTGCCTATCGTCATGGTGTGTCAAGACAGTGGTGATAGCTATGCTAAGCCCACCTTGTCAAATGCCTATGCGCAAAACAAACTTGCCGATAGCATCGCCAATGCAAGCGCGGCAAAAATGGCAGAAACGTTAAACCTAACCCTATTAAATTTTCATCAAGTCACCGATATTAATGCCGATGAACAATTCATCGTAGTTCGCTCGTTAGTCAATGAAGCGTCTCAAACAACGCTTGCTTATCGAGATTTGGTATTGGCGACAGGCGCGCATTCTAGACTGTTACCCAATCTAGCTGTCAATAACCAAACCATTTTTGCTGTTAATCATCTAGATGAGTACAAAAGCTTTCAGCAGCGCCTAAACACCCTAAAATCTCAAAAATCAGCGCCGGTTAAGGTAGCGATTATTGGTGCAGGGTTGATTGGTTGTGAATTTGCTAATGATTTGATTGGTCAAAATACAGCTAACCAGACCGCTGACATCACAGTAGCTCTCTTCGATAAAGCGGCACGCCCACTGGCTCAGCAGCTACCTAGCGAAGCAGGTGTCATGTTACAAGACGCTTTGACTCAGTCAGGGGTGACATTTTATTTAGGCACTGATATCACCAGTATCACGACAAACCTTAATAAAAATATTGATACAACTATTGATACAAGCGATAAGGCAACCGTGACCATCTCGTTTGACAGGGATAACCAATCACAAATTTTTGAGGCGGATATTGTTTTGATAGCGATTGGGTTGGTGGCTAATACTGAGCTTGCCGCATCAGCGAACATTGCCATAGCATCGTCACAGCACATCAATCCTACAGCAACCCATTTACCAAGAACAGTGCAGCAAGGCATCAAGGTCGATGCCTACCTAGCCACATCGGCAAAGCATATTTATGCCATTGGCGATTGTGCCAACGTGATGGGTAGCTATATGCCCTATGTCATGCCATTGATGAACCAAGCCAAAGCCTTGGCAAAAACCTTGGCTGATCCTAACATGGCGCCGACCAAAGTGGCGTATCCTGCCATGCCGGTGGCTATCAAAACACCTAGTTTACCTTTGGTGGTATTACCCGTATCAGGGCAGTACAGTGACGATCAACTGTATTGGCAAACGACCCCAACGACTGATGGCATGGTCATGATCGCCCATCCAAAAGATGATACTAGTAGCATTTTAGGGTTTGTATTAGCCGGTAAAGAAGCAGCAAAACAGCGCTTAACGTTAACCAAGCAAGTGGCGGATTGGCTGTCTTAGTAACTATCTTAGTTGCCACGCTCGTGCAACGGGTCATCTAATGCGGCAAGTTCATTCAACACCCCACTAGCAGATTGATATTTTTGGAATAAATTATGGATTTAGCCAAATTTAATTTTGAACCCTCAGTGATTACGGACTTTATGCAAAGTGCCATAATTGATATTGGTGATGAATTACAACTGTGTGTTGAAGTTGGTGGCAATCCCGACAATCCGCCCTTGCTGCTGATTATGGGCTTAGGCTCGCAGTTGGTGTTTTGGCCCGATAGTTTTGTCAAAGGCTTGATTGACGCAGGCTTTTTTGTGATTCGTTTTGACAATCGTGATATCGGGCTATCCTCAAAAATCGCCCGACCCTTCCCCCGTTTTCCCGTCAACAATGTCAAAATGATGCTGCGTATGCAAGTGGGTTTGACGAACCGTCATTTTCCTGTGGCGTACAACTTATTTGACATGGTTGAAGATACCCGCCGCTTGCTTGATAAATTAGCGCTGAACAATGTGTATGTAGTGGGGGCATCAATGGGCGGTATGATTGCGCAAATTTTGGCTGCCAAATACCCAAAACGCGTGTCGACACTGGGTCTTATGTTTACCAGTAACAACAAGCCATTTTTACCACCCACCAAGCCAAAGCAGCTGCAAACCCTACTGTCACATCCCAAAACCACCCAAATTGATGACGTGGTCGCATACGGCGTGTGGTGTATGCAGCGTATCGGCTCGCCCAATCATGTGGATGAAGAGGAAGTAGAACGGCTCATTCGCTTGCGGTTTGAACGTAGTTATCACCCACGTGGCGCGCTTCAGCAGCTGCAAGCTATATTAGCCACTGGCTCTATTGTCAAATTCGACCAAAAAATCAAACAGCCAACCATTATCATTCATGGGGAAAAAGATGGGCTGGTGCCATCGGCGCATGGTCGGGCGATTGCCAAGGCGATTGCGCACAGTGAGTTTCATTTGATAAAGAATATGGGACATGATTTGGCAAAACCTTTTGTGCCTTTAATCGTCAAGTTATTGGTTGAGCATTATTTTAATCACAATAATCCCTAAATATTATTTAATCTTAAATTAATAACCATTGATATATAGACCTTTTTTAAATAGCATTACACCTTTATCAGTTCGATTTTTAGCAAGGTTAATTATATAGGCAACATCATAGCCTTTTAGTCTATAGTCTTGATTATCTATTGTTGAAGTCAATTCACTACTAACGCCAAAACCGACTTTTTTGCTATTTTTTGCTTTAATTTCAAAAATGTGTGTACCTTTGAAAACATGGGATTTACAGTATTCTAGATTGTCAAAGGTACTATCAAAACATAACTCACTCAAATGAGAATAAATTTCAATTGTGTTTTGGCTAATGTTGGCAAAGACAAACTGTTGCGGTAATTGGTCAAACCGTTTTAAAGATTTTTTCGCCCCTGTTAATGCAAGGTACCCTAACCAAAATACTACCCCAGTAAATGGATTAAATAGTATCCATAACGCAGTTGTTATTAAATCATGGTTAATTTTAAATGCTAACGAGCCGATGACATAACAGAAATACAATCCTATGGTGAAACAACTCAAACCAACCAAATACTGAAAATGAAACTCATTTTTACTGAGTCTTTGCTGATAAATGACAATCGGCAATATTAAGGCAGTATGGGGTTGTAAATCTTCTAATGTTTTTACCATTCATAATTACCCCATTAACCGCCACAATACAAACAGCACCGCCATCACATAAAAAATTGGCGCAAGCCAGCTACTCACCTGCCAAACGGCATGACTGGCAATCATTTGCGCGATGAATAACGAACCCACAAACCCAAGCAGCGCCAGCCAATCCTGCTGACGACTTTTGAGCATATCTGAGCGAATTTGCTGTATTTCACGCAGCTGCTGATCTTGGTGTCCACCCAGATTTGACAGACTTTGCAAACTGTTATCCAGCAATTGTGGTATGTCATTGAGACTTAGTAACAGTTCAGGTAATTGCTTGCGTAGCTCACCAATTTTTTGCATCGGGTCAAATTGCTGCTTCACCCAGCCCGTCAAAATCGGTTTGGCGAGCGACCAAATATCAAGCTCAGGGTATAAATCCCGTCCTAGACCTTCCACATGCACTAGCGTTTTAAGCAGTAGCATTAATTGCGGCGGTATGTCCAAATGATAGCGACGCGCAATATCAAGCACCGACATGAGCACGCCTGCAAAATCAATGTCGTTGATTGGCTTACTAATCATCGGTGACACGGTGCGGCGCATATCGCGCATGAGGGCGTATTTATCGGTATTGGGTGGAATCCAGCCTGCTCGCGCGATGATATCCACTAGACCGGTAAAGTTATTGTTCATTACCGATAATAAAAGCCTTGCCACAATCATTTGGTCAGCTTTAGATAGCTCGCCCACGATTGAGCAATCAAGGGCGATATAGCGGGGATTGGGATTTGGGGTATCGGTGGGCAGCGTTTCAACAAACACATTGCCAGGGTGCATATCGGCATGGAAGAAATTATCGCGAAATACTTGGGTGAAAAAAATCGTTAATCCTTTTGCCGCAAGTGCCGCCCTATCATATCCAAGCGCATCAAATACTTGGGTTTGCGAAATCGGCACTCCAACAATGCGTTCCATCACCATGATGTTTTTGCTGGCTTGATACACTTCAGGCACATACATCATCGATGAACCCAAAAAGTTGTTACGCATTTGGGTGGTATTGGCAGCTTCAAGGGTTAAATCAAGCTCATTGAGCAAGACTTGCCGATAATCTTCAACGATATCGATAATATGTACGGCACGCGCCGCTTCAATCCGTGCTGACGCCCACCCTGCCAAATCGCGCAATAATTCAAAGTCTTCAATAATCTGTTCACGGATGGTTGGGCGAACTACTTTAACCACCACTTCACGCCCATCATGCAGGCGTGCGGTGTGCACTTGGGCGATGGATGCCGCCGCTAACGGTGTGCTATCAAATCTAGCAAATAGCTGATTGATAGATTGCCCCAAACCGCCTTTTTTTGTCGATTGTTCAATTTGCTCGATAACTGTATCGACACTAAAGGGTTTCACCCTGTCTTGCAGATGCACCAACTGCTCAATAATCTCAGGGGTGACCAAATCACGACGGGTGGAAAGCAGCTGCCCTAATTTTAAAAACAGCGTGCCCATCTCTTCAAGCGCTAGCCTAACCCCGTCTGGATGCGGTTTTTGAAAATAGCTGGCAGGGTGCATACGGATAAGTTTGGCAATGGGCTCAAGCTGCGGCGTCTCTTCAATAGGTAGATGCGTATCAACACGATAATGAGCGGCAATGCGCCACAGTTGTAAAAGACGTTTGCGATGATTTAGTAACACGTTGGCAACTCGTTAGAAAGCTTATCAATGGTGGGAATTCTAGCATGATATAAGCAATTTTTTAATGGTTAAAAAAAGACGGGGATTTAACCCGTCATTTTGATTGTGCAAAAGCAACTTTTGCAATAAATTTACTTTTGCAATCTATTCTTCTAATCTACTTTTCCAATAAAGCCGCTTGCTGTTGCTTGATGGCATCGAGTCTGGCTTGTTCACGTTCAATATCCGCCCGCAGTTTTAGTAGCTGTTGTTTTAACTCATTGCCTGTATTGTCATCAGTATTTGCACCGTTGGTTTTCCACTCTCTGATATTGGCAATATCGGCAAACATCTCTTTGGCAGGTACAGCGATTGTGCCTTTTAGGTTGGCTAACAGATTAGACAGTTGACTTGCCATCGGTAGACCAATCAGAGGTTGCAGTTTACCAATGATATCAGGGTCAAACCCAGCGACTAACTGTTTGACTTGCATCAGCACTTTATAATCGCCCTCAATCGGCAGATTGCCTTGTGGTTCACCCATCAAATTGAGCAAATGCACAGGGTTGTCTACCTTGACAACACAATCAGGTTTGCTTACCACAGCGCTACCTTTAGGTTCAAAAACATCAACTGTCACAGGTTCAAAGCGGATATGGTCATCATTAAAAATCGTATCAAATTCAATGGCTGGCTCTGCCATCACTAGGCGCAAAACTTTACCCGATAACGGTTGTAACCCTGCTTGGGTGATGGGGTCAGTGGCAATCGCTAGATTAACCACTTTTTCAATGCCTGCGAGTAGTAATACAGTAAACATCTGATTCTCTTTTAGTATATAAATTTCAGTGAGCTATTATATTTTTCGCCATCAGTTACTTTTTAAACCCGCGATGTACCGCCACGATGCCGCCTGTTAAGTTGTGATAATCACAATTGACAAACCCTGCGTCTTCCATCATGCCTTTTAGGGTGCGTTGGTCTGGGTGCATACGGATAGACTCCGCCAAATACTGATAGCTTTCGCTATCATTCGCCACCAATTTACCCATGAGTGGCAATGCGGTAAATGAATACAAATCATAGACTTTACCAAATGGCTCAAACACCGGTTTTGAAAATTCTAAAATCAGCAAGCGACCACCTTTTTTGAGCACCCGATACATCGAGCGCAGTGCCGCGTCTTTGTCGGTGACGTTGCGTAGCCCAAAGCTAATTGTCACCAAATCAAAACTTTCATCATCAAATGGTGCCAGCGTCTCAGCATTGGCGAGTACAAAATCGACGTTACTACAGCCTGCATTGAGCAGACGCTCACGACCGACCTCTAGCATCGCTTCATTGATATCGGCCAATACCACATGACCTGTGCGACCCACCTCTTTACTAAAGGCTTTTGCCAAGTCACCTGTGCCGCCTGCGATATCTAGCACCCGTTGACCTGCACGCACGCCCGTTAGGCTTATGGCATAGCGTTTCCACAGACGATGAATACCCAGTGACATTAAATCATTCATGATGTCGTATTTTTTGGCAACAGAGGTAAACACTTCTGCTACTTTTTCTTGTTTTTCAGCTTTTTTCACGGTTTTGTAGCCAAAATGGGTTTCTTCATTGCCATCAGTGGCTGCAGTGTGCGGATTGTAGATAGCCGACTTATCAAAACCGCTAGTTGATTGCGCTGACGACTCATTGGGGATAGCGTCAGTTGGGGTAGCGGATGCAGGGCGAGTGAGCTGCTGACCTTGCGGCACGGATTCTGGCAAATCAGCTGTGCCAGTAAATTGACGGTTGATGGTGGTGTCAGCTGTCAGTGACTGTTGTACTTGGCTATTGAGTTTGTCATTGGCTTGGATGCTGTCTTTAACCAAGCTGTCTTGGATTGAATTATGGTTATTGTCGTTCATGTGGTTTCCTAGTGAGGTCATCGCCAATCAAAAATTGGCAAAGTTAAAAGCGCAAAGTTCGTGC
Organism: Moraxella sp. CTOTU48717; assembly: GCF_032057165.1. NCBI lineage: Bacteria > Pseudomonadati > Pseudomonadota > Gammaproteobacteria > Moraxellales > Moraxellaceae > Moraxella > Moraxella sp. CTOTU48717. The sequence continues at coordinate 29,592 of NZ_DAMBBC010000002.1, forward strand.
AAATTTTTTTCTATTTTATCACTAAACATCAAAAGGATGTTCTTTGCCAGCATGCACATTGGTAATGATTTGCAACTCTTTTTCACAAAATGGCTCGATAAAGGCACCAATACTTTTAATCGGTTTGATGGCAGCAAAGCCTTCGGCGATAAAGTCATATAACGGCTGAAAGCCTTTTTTGTACGCTGTGCCTTTGGCAAGTGAAAATGCTTTTTGTAAGATAAATGATTTAAGATATTTGTCTGTGCGATAGCACATTTGTTTGAGGTCAGCAATCTGCTGGCGTCTTGCCGACTCTGCGTTCACGGACTGATAGGCTTTAATCATGGATGGCTCATCCACGGATAAATTATTCTCTTGTAAATATTGAGCAAGTTGTAAATCAAGCTTAATGGCGTTAATCGCTTCGATGATACCGGCTGCGCCTGTGCTCACGGCATTGGCAGGGATAAATTTTTCTAGTTTTTCAGCCTTTTGCACCATGCGCTCTAGCTGTTCAGCGAGCACATTGAATTTTTCGCCCCCATATAGTTGGTCAATTAAAAATTCCCCCATGGCTTGGTTGTTGGCGCTGGCAAATAACGCTTGGTGGGTTTTATGAATACGACCGCGTTGCCAGGCTTGTACTTCACTGAGTTTTTGCGCTAACTGGGTATCGCTGTGGTATGGAAGGGCGCGAAATTGTTTTAAATCTTGTTCTAATTGGCTTAAGCTGCTCATAGGGCCTCGATTTTTTTGCAAAATTTTTAAATTCAAAACAGAGAAACTGCAGTTTATCCATTGTATAAACCCACAGTAAAATGAAGTTTTGTGCCGCATTACCTTAATGTAAATCCACCAAAAATACAAATCGTAAATTGTTCACCGGTAGGATAACTGCTATCTTTTAAAAAAATGAAGCGGTCATTAGCAAAATTTTGGGTATTTCCCTAAGAAGGTCGTATGCCAACGCAAAATAGCAACAGTTTAAACAATAGCTCAAATAATAACTTAAATAACAACTTGAATAATAATACAGCCGCGTCTGCACCCACCAATCACGCTGCCAAATCTCCCAAAACCGATAAATTTCACAAAACGCCACCTGCAACGCTTGAGGCACAATTAAGTTTTGACTTGATTACCGAGCAAACCACCCTACGCGAGCAACGGGCTGGCAAAAACTCGCGCGGGTTACTCATCTTGGTGAATGGCATGGAAAATTCGGGCAAAGGCGAAGCGGTTAAAGCGCTAACCGAATGGATGGACGCACGCTATATCAAGGTTCATGCAACCATGGGACAGCATCCCAGCCACTACCAACCGATTTGGCAACGTCACACATGGCAACTGCCTAGAAAGGGTGAAATTGCCGTGTATTTTGGCAACTGGTACGCTGACTTGATTCGTTATGTGTTTGACTGTGGCGATGATATAGATGAACAGCGCTTACAGCAAATGATTGAAGACATTGAGGCGTTTGAACAAGATTTGGTCAATAACAACACCGATATCGTCAAGTGCTGGTTTTCAGTGGATAACAAAACGCTAAAAAAACGCTTGACCGATGAAGAGCCTGACCCTGAACAGTTGTACCATTTAGATTGGTTTCGAAAAAAAGACGTGAAACGTTTCAAACGCTTTAGCAGCAAGCTTATGGGGTTACAATCAAGCTGGCACCACATAGATGGACAGGATATTGATGCCTCAAATATCCAATTTGCCAATGTTGTATTAGCAGCGCTGCAGACCATGAACCAACTAGCTACAGCCGATGATGCCCAAGACAACCCAGCAAAAACTGATAAATCAGCTAACCCTAAAACGGACAAAAATCCTGTTAAACCCAACCCACTGCCTTTTAAACCAACCCCTCTGATTGATGAGTTGGTTAGCGTCGATAACCAAGCATTAGCAAAGGCAGACTATAAAAAACAACTGCATAGCAAACAACATATACTCGCTGAACTGATTCGTGAGCGAGGTCAGCGCCATATTATCTTTGTCTTTGAAGGCATGGATGCGGCAGGCAAAGGCGGTGCGATACGCCGCATCATTGCCCCACTCGACCCGCGTGAATTTACCATCCACGCTATCTCTGCACCGACCGAAGACGAATTAAAACACGCCTATCTGTGGCGTTTTTGGACGCGCCTGCCCCATGATGAAATGGCAGATGTGGATATAGCGTATTTATCGCAAAAATTCAAACGCAATAAATGCGTCGCCTTACTCAAACAACGCCTGCATAATAGCCGAGTGACCATTTTTGACCGTAGTTGGTATGGTCGGGTACTCGTTGAGCGTATTGAGGGCTTTGCAAAAGAGGCAGACTGGCAACGTGCTTATGACGAAATCAATCGCTTTGAAAACGACTTGGTACAGAGCAATGCCATTGTGGTCAAATTTTGGCTCGCTATCAGTGAAGAAGAAGAACTTAAACGCTTTAAAGCGCGTGAAGAGACGCCCAATAAGCAGTTTAAAATTACCGATGATGATTGGCGTAACCGCGCCAAATGGCATGAGTACGTGCAAGCCGCTTCCGACATGATTCATTTAACCCACCATAAAAAACGCCCTTGGTATGTGATTGCCACCGATGATAAATATAGCGCAAGACTCAAAATCCTTGACGCTATTATTTCCGAGCTATCTAAGAATTTATAACGCGTTATCTAAAAATTTATAAATTGCTAATAAGCTGCCTTTTTACTATTTTGCTATATCTTAAAACTGTCTACCCAACTTGATGAAAGATAATGATTTTGCTGGACAGTTCCCCTATAATATCCTGTTTGATTTGATTATTTAGCCTAATTAGTTATCCTTAATAAATCCATCTAAACTGCAAGTGAGCAATATGGAATCTTTACGCAATTTTTTGAAAGGTTGGATGGGCAAAGCCTTGCTCGTTCTTTTTTTACTTCCTTTAGCCATCACAGGGTTTGAGTCAATTGTCCGTAGCGGCGATGACCCCAATGCTGTCGCCAAAGTTGCAGAGTTAAATATCGATAATGCTACCTTGCAAAATATGATTAACAAGCGCCGCGAAACGTTGCTTGAGCAAGTGAATGGCGATGCAAGCCTAATTAATAGCGATAAATTACGTGAGCAAATGCTGCACAATTTGATTGACCGTTATTTGATTATCAACCAAGCCAACCAGCTTGGTTTTACTGTGTCGGACGCCACTATCACCCAAATGTTGATGGCAGAAAAAACCTTTCAAGACGCCAGCGGAAAATTTTCTAACGAGTTGTTTGCTAACTATTTAACCAGTCGCGGTATGACCAAAGAGCAATTATTTGATTCGGTTCGTCAAGACTTGTTGGTAACTGCCTTTAGCCGCGGTATCATTAATACAGGGATTTTTGCGCAAGGGAGTATTGATAAACTTATGTCAATGCTGTCTGAGTCGCGCCCTGTGCAAGTGCTGCGTTTGGACTGGCACAGCTTTGCGCCGCAGGTACAAGTGACGCCGCAAGAGATTGCAAGTTATTATCAAAAAAATCAAGCAACACTTAAATCTAGTGAGATGGTGGATTTAATTTATTTAGAGCTCAATAAAAATGCCCTGCCTGTTGCTGCCCCAACGGCTCAGGAATTGCAGCAACAGTATCAAACCTATTTGAAAAATAGCAACAACCAGACCGAATACGAATTGGCAATGATTTTGATGAATGGTGGTCAAGCACAAGCCACCTTAACCTCATTAAAAAGTAAACTTGATGCCAATCAAGCGGATTTTGCGGCACTTGCCAAACAGTACTCGCAAGATGAAGGCAGTAAAAATGATGGCGGCAATATCGGTCCGATTACCCAATCGATGTTCCCCAATGATTATGACACCATCATGACCCAAATCAAGACCCTAAAAGTCGGTCAAGTCACGAGCCCCATCAAAACCAACTATGGCTATCATTTATTCAAATTGGTAAAAATCAATGGTCAAACTCCACCAACCATTGAAAGCTTGACGCCTGTATTAACCGAACAAATTATGGCGCAAAAGCGTGAAGCCGCCTATCAAGATTTGATTGGTAAAATCAATAATGACGCAGTTGCTGGCGCTACTATCACCGAGCTTGCCAATCGCTATAAATTAACCGCCAAATCGATTAAAAACTACCCTAAAACCAATAACTCCTCTGCACTGAGTCAACCTGCTATTGTAGCGGCAGCATTTGAGCCACTGGCGCTGCAAGAAGGCAGTGTATCAGTCGGCATAGATGTCTCTGATAAAGTGGTATGGTTACAATCAACCAATCACCGCACTAGCAAACTCATGACACAAGCAGAAGCCGAGCCGGTTATTAAAGCCAAACTTATTGAAGAGAAAGCAAAAAGTTTAGCAGTGGCAGAGGCCAATGCCATCGCTGCCAAAGTCAAACAATCCAATTCAATTGCGGCGGCGGGTGCCCCATTCCAAGATTTGGGGATTGTGACTCGTCAAGACAGCAAACTGAGCGATGACGAGCGTGGTGTGGCATTTAGTCAACCTGCTGTTAACAATCAACTAGCGGTCATGACGCGGCCTACTATGTCGGGTGCGAGCGTGATTGTTGGCGGTGTTATCACTAATGATAACGCCCAAATCACGCCGCAAGTTAAACAACAAACTGCCCAAATCGTGCGCGAAACTATCGGTCAGTCCCAGTTTGAGGATTACTTAGCATACCTAAAATCCATCACTAAAGTCACGGTTAAACCGCAGACTGCTACGCCATAATATGCTATTAATACATATGCGCTGAATAAGTCAGCGCCTTGTTCTAGCAATAACGAGTGTTTAGCAATACGTAGCGCCATCAAAAAAGGCTTACTAACCATGATTAGTAAGCCTTTTTTTATCGGTGGGTATTAATGATTTTCAGAGGCGTGATTGATGGTATATTTTGGAATTTCAATGGTCAAATCTTTATCGTCGATGATGACTTGGCAAGATAGTCTCGAATTTGGCTCTAGCCCCCAAGCGCGATCTAACAAATCAGCTTCAATATCATCCATTTCCTCCAAGCTATTAAAGCCTTTTCGCACGATAACATGGCAAGTAGTACAAGCTTTTGACATATCACAAGCATGCTCAATTTTCACGCCTTTTTCTAGCAAACCACGGCATAGATTATCGCCTTCATTGAGTTCAATCTCTGCGCCAGTGGGGCAAATTTGGTGATGCGGTAATACAGTAATTTTTGGCATAGCAATCTCTTAATTAATAGTCTTATGTATTCAAAATTAATTTGACCAATCCGCGGTTGAAGTGCCTTTCATGGTTTCATTGACCGCTTGGTTCATGATAAGTGCAGCAAAATCATCACTATGAACTTTTAGCTGCGCGCTCGCTGTTTCTAACTGGGCTTGTTCAGCACCATCAATTGCCTGTTGAACATCAGCCATCGAGGTTTGCAGCGTATTCTTCTGCTCATCGGTTAATAAAAAGCCAAATTCTGCAAGCGCAGATGCTAGCGCCAATAATTCTCGTTTTGCTTCTACCTGACTTTCAATCAAGCTACGCTGCAGTCGATCTTGCATGGCAAAATCAAAGCCTGCTTTGAGCAGTTTTTCCTGCTCATCTTCTGACAACCCGTAAGATGGCTTGACTTGAATTTGGCTTGCTTTGCCCGTTGTCAACTCTTTAGCCCAAACTGTTAACTGACCATTGGCATCAATTTGAAAAGTGACTTCGATACGCGCCAATCCTGCTTTCATCGCTGGAATATCAGTCAGTTTAAACTGTCCTAACGAGCGATTGTCAGCCACCGTATCGCGTTCACCTTGTACCACATGGATAATCATACCATTTTGGTTATCTTGATAGGTTGTAAATACCTGTTTACGGGTCACAGGAATGGGCGTGTTACGCGGAATAATCACTTCGGTGAGACCGCCCATGGTCTCAAGCCCCAAGGATAAAGGCGTGACATCAAGCAGCAACACCGTATTTTGCTGTTGTCCGATTAATTGGTCGGCATATTTGGCTGCGCCTAATGCGACGACTTCATCTGGATTGATGCGTGACAGTGGCGGCTGATTAAACGTTTCTGCTACGATTTGCTGAATCAATGGCATTCGTGTCGAACCACCTACCAATACCACTTCATCAAGCTGGGACGTCTCAAGTCCAGCATCACGTAGCACTTGCGCACACACCGCTAATGTACGGTCAGTGACAGGCTGGATAATTTGGCGAAGATTGCTTTGGGTTAACACAATGTCAAAAGCTTGACCGCTGATTGAAAGCTTGGCAGTCACTTGGTCTGTTTTTGACAACTGCTCTTTAAGCGTGCGAGCCTGTACGTTTAGCAGCTGTTTTTGATGGTTATCAATGGTTGATGGATTCAAGCCTGTTTGTTGAATCAGCCAATTAGCAATCAAGCGGTCAATATCATCGCCACCCAGTGCGCTATTACCGCCAGTTGCCAGCACCTCATACACACCGTGATTGAGCTTTAACACCGATACATCAAACGTGCCCCCACCCAAATCATAAATAAGATGATACGCTTCGTCTTGTGATTGGTTCAGCCCATACGCCATCGCAGCAGCCGTCGGCTCGTTTAATAAGCGAATCACATGAATGCCTGCCAATTTAGCCGCATCCTTAGTCGCTTGGCGCTGTGCTTCATCAAAATAAGCCGGCACCGTAATCACCGCCCCTACAATACTATTGTCAGGTAATGCCAATTTTGCCCGATCATACAGATGTTTTAACAAGATACTTGATATTTCAACAGGGTTTTTGGCACCTTGTGGGGTTTGGATACTTGGCATGACGTCGACATCACCGACTAATTCATAGGGATGATTGAACTTAATATCCTTGATGCTTCGTCCCATAAACCGTTTGACCGAGCGTACTGTGTAGCTTGGCGCTTGTTCTGCCATTGCTTCAGCATGACTACCTACCAAAGTTTCTGGATTACCATTGTCATCTAAACCAAAATACACCACCGAGGGTAAAAGCTTTTGGCAATCGCTACCTTTTACCTGAGTAGCAATTTGACTGTCGTCATTGGCGTTATTGTCACTGGATTGACACTCACTAACTTTATCACCAATCACTTGTGGCTCGCCTGAACGCACTACCGCTACCAGTGAGCGCGTGGTTCCTAAATCAATTCCTAAAGCAAAACGATGCGCATGGGGCTTGGCACTTTGATTGGGTTCAGCGATTTGTAATAACGACATAAATTGGACCAATTAAAAAATAGAAAAAATAATTTGAAAATAAAACCAGCTTAGTTTATATCTTTAGCTTAGTTTGTATCTTTATAGAAAGTCAAAACGGATGGTATTATAAATTAAAAACATGATAAACCAAATAAATTAACCAATGTTAGAAAGATTTACCCTTTAATCATGATTTACACATACAGATCATCATCATTATCAAAATTCTGCTGGGCTAATTCATCGGTGGTTTTTGCCACATCTGCTTGCAGTTTAACCAAAAACTGTAGTTTTTGAATAATATCTATCGCCTGTTTGGTTAAGGCATCAGCATTAACCTCACCTTCAGCTGGGTTATCAATTTTTTGATAAACTTCGTTAAAGGCAAGTTGATAATTATTTAGCCATTCGGTAAGTTTTTTGCTAAGTTGCGTAATACTTTGGCTATCAGCATCATCTAAATCGATGCGAAATGACATGGCATCGTCTAAAAAGTTCAAATCACGAATCGGCTGGTTAATAGATTGTGAAATGCCTTTGAGTGCCAACAAATGTGATGCGCGAGAATCAGGGTTTTTAAGCGTATTGTAGGCTTCATTAATAATCGCAGACGCTTGCTCAGGCTTTAGTGCGGATAATTTGGCGATTGATTCAGGCAAAAAACCATCGGTATTAGCAGATAGCGAAAGGTGTTGCTCAGCTACAGACGCATCAAGATTGTTATCAGGATGGAACTTAGATTGAAGTTGGCGAAGGGTCTGCTGAAGCTTGGCGATATCAATTTGATATTGTTGGGGTATATTCATCAACTCAAAATAATTAACCATTTTCAACTTCCCCTACCGAGCCATCACTATACTGACAAAAAAAATATTAAAAACTAAACGGTGAAAGATTCACCACAGCCACACTCACCTTTTTGGTTTGGATTACTAAATTTAAAGCCTTCATTGAGACCTTCTTTGACAAAATCCATTTTCAAACCATTAAGATAAACCAAGCTTTTTGGATCGACAAATACACTAACCCCGTTGCTTTCAAAACGTTGGTCGTTAGGGTCTGGCTCATCAACAAATTCCAGTACATACGCTAAACCGGAACAACCTGCGGTACGGATACCCACACGGATACCTTCGCCATGACCACGGTTTTGTAAAAAATCGCGTACATGTTGAGCTGCATCGTTTGATAATTCAATCACTTTACTACCCCATCTACTAATTTCAATCTTTAAGCGACTCACTTTAAGTAACTGAGCCAAAGTCTTATTGAGGATGAGTCAATAAGACTTTTAGAATCGCACAATCAATCAAGCATTGGCTTTAGATTTATAATCTTCAATCGCTGCTTTAATGGCGTCTTCTGCCAGCACTGAGCAGTGCACTTTAACCGGTGGCAAGGCTAGCTCCTCTGCGATATCTTTGTTTTTAATTGCGCTAGCTTCATCCAGGGTTTTGCCTTTAAGCCACTCTGTCACTAATGAGCTTGATGCAATGGCTGAACCACAACCATAGGTTTTAAAGCGCGCATCTTCAATGATACCGTTATCACCCACTTGGATTTGCAGGCGCATCACATCACCACACGCTGGGGCACCGACCATACCGGTACCGACATTTTTGGCATCTTTATCTAAGTTTCCCACATTTCGTGGATTCTCATAATGGTCAAGCACTTTATCACTGTAGGCCATTTCATTTTCCTTTTGGCTGGTTACGTCAAACGTAACTGACTAATCTTTACTTATTAATTCAATTGAATAAATTTTTAATGGAAATTAATTTTTAATTCAAATTAATGTTCATTCCATTCCACACTATTTAAATCAACGCCTTCTTTATACATATCCCAAAGCGGTGATAAAGCGCGTAATTTTTCAACCGCGGTTCGCATCTCAGCAACCGCATGGTCAACATCTTCTTCGGTGGTATAGCGACCCAAACTAAAACGAATTGAACTGTGAGCAAGCTCATCTGACAATCCAAGCGCGCGTAATACGTACGAAGGCTCAAGCGTCGCTGACGTACAAGCAGAACCCGATGACACGGCAAAATCTTTCAATGACATCATCAACGATTCGCCTTCTACAAAGTTAAAGCTGATGTTGACGATGTTTGGAATACTGTGATTCATGTCACCATTAAGATAAATTTCATCAAGCTCTTTTAAGCCATCCCAAAGGCGTTGACGCAGTTTTGTCAGTCTGGCTTCATCTTCTGCCATACGTTTGCCCGCAATGGCAAAGGCTTCACCCATTCCTACAATCTGATGCGTTGCCAAAGTACCTGAACGCATACCACGCTCATGACCACCACCTTGCATTTGAGATTTTAGACGCACACGTGGTTTGCGGCGAACATATAAAGCACCAATACCTTTAGGGCCATAAATTTTATGCCCAGAAAAACTCATCAAATCAACTTTTAATTCCTCTAAATCAATCGGAGTTTTACCAGCTGCCTGCGCCGCATCGACATGAAAAATAATACCTTTTTCACGTGTGATTTCACCAATTGCCGCGACATCTGTTAACGTGCCAAGTTCGTTGTTAACCATCATTAGGGTCACTAAAATAGTATCTTCACGAATAGCCTCTTTCACTTGGTCAACCGTGATCAGACCTGTCTTTGGCTGTGGGTCTAGATAAGTAATTTCAAAACCTTCTGTTTCTAATTCACGGCAGACGTCTAGCACAGCTTTATGTTCAATTTTACTGGTAATGATATGTTTACCTTTACCACTATAAAATTGCGCCGCCCCTTTAATCGCTAAATTGTCTGACTCAGTAGCCCCTGAAGTAAATACAATTTCACGTGGATCGGCGTTGATTAATTCTGCGATTTGCTCACGGGCAGTTTCAACCGCTTCCTCAGCTTGCCAACCAAACCCGTGCGAACGCGAGGCAGGATTACCAAACACGCCATCAAAGGTCATGTATTTCATCATCTTTTGGGCGACTTGCTCATCAATTGGTGTGGTCGCGGCATAATCTAAATAGACTAATTTATTCATGCTAACAAATTCTCCCCAGAATTTTGTTTTAAGGTTTTGCTGTTATCAGCTAATGAATGATTATTACTAATATTACTAACTTTAGTGGTGCTATGCTTTGCCCGTTGTAATACGGGTGCTTCTGTCATTGGGTTTGCCGCAGACTGATTTTTATCCTGCATGTCTTCAACCATCAAAATTTGACGCTCAGAAATTTCACGGATAATTTGACGATTAATAAGTGTATCTAGTGTCACGGTGGACAAATAGTTTTCAATTTGCTCAGACAATCCATTCCATAAATCATGGGTTAAACACATAGCGCCATCTTGGCAGTTGCCTTTGCCTTCGCAAGCTCTAGCATCCACCGACTCATCAACCGCTGAAATAATGGTCATAATCGAGATTTCATTGATGGGTTTGGCAATATGGTAACCGCCTGACGCACCGCGAGTGCTCACGACTAACCCTTTTTTACGCAGCTTTGAAAACAACTGCTCAAGATAAGAAATAGAAATCTCTTGACGTTTTGCGATATCAGACAATGACACAGCCAATTCATGTTTTTGCTCTTGCAATGCCAAATCTAGCAGCGCCGTCACTGCATAGCGTCCTCGGGTTGTCAATCGCATAGTAGCCCCACTTAAGTTAAAAATTTAAATCCGTTCAAGCACAGTAAGCTGTGAAAACACGTTTTATGGTTGGTATGGCTATTATATGAAAATCCGAGTCTTTTAGTCAAGATTAATTCTTACTAAAACACTCGGATTTATTTATTTCTCGGATTTATTTACTCAATGATAAGCGATTTTTTATCAAAGCAATTTTTTATCAAAGTAATATAGGAGAATGGGTGTTATTTTACTACCCAACCAATCGCGCAAATAACGAATAATACAAAAAATGCGATTGCCGCGCGTTTCATCCATTGATTTTTACTTTTTAATTCTACAATTTGTGCTTCAAGCGCTGTTTTTTGTAGATTTGCGGCGTTGACTTGGCTATTGAGTATCTCAACTTGTTGTTTGTAGTCAGCATCGGTTTTGATAGGCTTTTTGGTTTTTTGCTTGTCTTTATCGCCTTTGACTGCCTTTGTGATGACTTGTAATAGCTGATTGATACCAATTTGATGTAAAAAAGCCTTCACCTCTGCCATCTTTTGTGCTTCGCCGCGAATTTGTAGCTGCTCGATGGCTTTAGGCTGGTTGGTAAATAAATTCTGTGCAATTTGCCAAGTAAAGCCATTGATGGTCACATCGACCTGCTGAGAAGGCTGTAATTGGCTGTCTAGCAAAATACCATTAACCGTAAAGGTCATATAAAAAGTGACGCTTGGGACATAAGCATGAATACGAACGACAGTATTGGTCGTGGCTAAAGGATAAACAGTCTTACGAAGATCTGCATCAAAACGTAGCAACAGGGTCAGCAAGGTTTCAATAATCACTAATACCACATTGAGCGCTGTCGTGGCTATATTGCTTGGGGCATTGGTCGAAGTTTGAAAATTATCGTTCATTAAATTTCCACAAAATTAATCAAATATGGGTTTTGTAATTTGTCGATAGTGTAACTTCAAAAGGTTGTTAATAACATTAATTATTGTAAGTCTGGTATAAAACAATGCTAGTCGTTCAATATTCATATTGGCTGCTAATAAAAGCATAATGGCTAGATTGATTTCAGCCATTATGCTTTTATATAACAAGTTTTAGCGGTTTTTGTTGAAATAAAATGTTATCGTTTGGTGTGCCAACCGCTATATTTTGCAAAAACACGTTAATCAATGCTTAATTCCACAGAAATTATGCTTAAACTGCTTGTGAAGCCGTTGGAGTTTACTTATAATCGAATCATAATTACTTATGCAGCACTTGATACTTAAGGCTTTGAGCCTAATTAATTGCCAAGCGTGTGCTTTGTATATATAACGTTTATTTTCATCCCTAAAAATTTGAAGGATATTCTTATGAATAAGTCAGAATTAGTTGATAGCATTGCTAAAAAAAGTGGCCTTTCTAAAGCCCAATCAACTGAAGCATTAAATGCCTTTATCGCAACGATTGGCGAAGCAATGAAAGCTAATGATACCGTGTCATTAGTTGGCTTTGGTACGTTTAGTGTCAAAGAACGCCAAGCACGTACTGGCCGTAACCCACAAACTAAAGAAGAAATCCAAATCCCAGCAAGCAAAGTCCCAAGCTTTAAAGCAGGCAAAAGTTTAAAAGATATCGTTAACTAATTAACCCTTATCTCTTTATAGCTGAAAAAGCGTATTTTTAATTAAATACGCTTTTTTATTGCCTATTATTTCCTTGCTAAGTATAAAAACTAAACTATAAAAACCGGGCAAAAACTTAAGTAAAAAACCACTATTTTTACACAGTGGTTTTTTATTTTATAAACTATAACCTATCTTGGCACCGTAATGGTTTGACCTACTTTTAGCGACGCTGTTGGTGACAAGTTATTTAAACTAGCCAATTCTTTAGGGCTGATGCCAAAGCGTCCTGCCAAAGAAATTAAGCCTTCGCCTGCTTTGACTTTATAGGTTGTTGTGGTTTTCGGAATTTTGATGTTTTGACCAATCAACAACGACTCATTACCTTTTAAGTTATTTAAAGCGGCAAGCTCACTTTTAGAAACGCCATATTTTGCACTCAAGTTTGTCAGACTATCACCTGATTTTACTTGATAGCCTTGTGCATCACCATGACTATATTTACTTACTGGGTTTAACGCTAGCTTGTTATCATCCTCTGATTGGGCGTCTTTGGCTGCTTTGGTCTCTTTTTTTGTTTCTTTTTTGCTCTCGGGTTTTGCAGAGTCGCGTTTGACGGTAGGTTCGCGGGTCGCTGTCACACTAGCCACCGTACCCAATCCTGCTTGAGGAATAACCAGTTTTTGCCCTTGAATTAAGTTGGCTGTGGGTTTTAGATAATTGGCTTTCGCCAAGTCTGCTACCGTTAAATCAAAGTTATTGGCGACACTACCTAAACTATCACCTGGGCGTACTGTGTAGTTAATCGATTTGCCAGCTAGCGCATATTTGACCTTTTCAACTGTGACAGGCACGATGATGACTTGTCCTTTTTGCACACGATAATTGGTGTTAAAACCGTTGACATCAGCAATGTCTTTGGGCGATACGGATAATCGATCAGCGATACCCGACAAGGTATCACCCGTCTGAACCGTATAACGACTGGATACCGGTTGCACTTCAGCTCTAGCAGGGGCAGGCTTTTGCGCTACTGGCTGTGCCACTGGCGGCTTTGGCATTTTGTCTGAAATTAACCACAAGTTTTGGTTGGTACGCACTTGATAAGTTACTGGTAAATTATTGAATTTTGCTAACTCACCGACATTTAGATCAAACTTGTCAGCGATGCCTGTCAAGGTATCCCCCGCTTGCACGATATAGCTATTGGCTTTACGTTTTGGCGCTTCTGCTACTTTGGGTTCGATAGGCTTGGCGTTGTATAAGTAAAGTGTTGAACCTGCTAGCAAGGCGGCATTTGGGTCAATTTGGTTCCATTCAGCGATATCTCGCCAATTCACACCCATACGACTGGCGATATTTGCCAAGGTGTCGCCAGCTTTGACTTGATAGATGCTGCGTGTGCCGCTCGGACGTTTTTTGGCAGCCGGCTTGCTAACCGTGACAGCATTGCTTTCACTGGCGGTATTGGATTTGCTCGTGGTCACTTGCGCCGTGTTTGGTGCTTTACCATTTAAGCTCGACGCTTGGGTAATTTTGACCTCTTTTGGCAACACCACTGGCGGCTCTTCGTAACTGAGTTTTTTGGTTTCGCCTTTGGCTTCTAATATAGCTTGCTGGGTCTGGATGGCATTGAGCTTGATATTACCATCTGTAGGGTTAATCGCTTGCTCTACTTGGGGTGCGGTTTTTTCGATTTCTTTAGCAATCAAGTTACGCTCTTGATTGGATAAAGGTGGTTCTTGCACCACGGTGTTGTTGGCAGTAACAACGGCTGAAGTGGTTGGTAATGTATTGGTAGACTGCATTTCAGCGGTCACTATTTTTTGCTCAGTGGCGGTAATCGGTGGTTCTTTGATTACTGTATTGCGGCTTTGGATGCTTGGTGTACTAGGAATGGGGGCGATATAAGTCGTGGTTTGGTTTTTAACCATACTAGTTGCCATCGCCGCCAAATCGCTGCTAGACGATGGCAAATTAACTGTTTCTTTTTTGCTATAGGCTTGTTTGGCGGCACTGAGTGAATCACCCTGACTTGTGGTGGTAGTTCGGGTTTGGTTGCCAGAGTTTGTGGTCGGTGTGTTATAAGTCGGTGTAACAGTTTTAGGCGTGACATAGCTATTGTTTGCCAAATAACCTTGCTGACTCATATAACCATTACCGCGTAATTGGGTGATTTTACGGTCAATTGATTCATTGAGATCATTAGGAATCAGAATACGGCTTGGGCCTGACATATCTACCGTACCTGCAATCAACGCAGGATTTAGGGCACGCAGTTCTTCATAGCTTACGCCTGTCAAACTACTAATCTCATACAAGCTCACGCCAACATTGGCAGGGACACTTCTAAAATGCTGACGGTTCGCAATTGCGGGTAAATACACATTGTAGGTACTCGGATTTTTGACGATTTGCGCCACAGCCAAAAATCGAGGGACATAGTTCATCGTTTCAGTGGGTAGTTTGAGCGACCAATAATCCGTTGGTAACCCGCGCGCTGCATTGTAATTAATCGCGGATTGGACACGGCCTGGACCGGCATTGTAGGATGCCAATGCCAACTCCCAACTCCCAAATTGGTTATACAAGGCGGTCAAAAAGTCATAAGCGGCACGGGTTGACTCAATCACATCACGGCGACCATCAAAGGTGCTGGTTTGATTTAACCCATAAATACGGCCTGTACTTGGAATAAACTGCCATAACCCTGCAGCAGACGCGTTACTATTGGCATTGGGGTCATAAGAGCTTTCAATGACAGGCAATAATGCCAGTTCCGTTGGAATATTGCGACGTTCAGCTTCGCGCACTGTGTAGTATAAATAGCGGCTAGCACGCGCTGTTAATCGGTTTAGATAGTCTTGGCGGCTAATAAACCAACTTTTTTGCGCTTCAATACGCGGATCGTACACATTGGAGTTCATACGAAAATTGACGCGCAGTCTATCCCACAGATTACCATAGCGCTGAACCAACAAAGCGTTATTCTCTACCATGGTCATGTCGGTGGCTTCAAGCAGGCCTTCCAGTTCATCCAAACTATCCATATCCAGTAGCGCTGCATTTTCTTGCGCGCTACGCACCGTGCTTTTGCTGTGACTGGATGATCCAATCATGGGTTTACCCGCTGGACTGGTAGTACTGGTTGGCGCACTGCTACAGGCTGCCAAAATAATAGAAGAAATAGCTAAACTTAACGGTTTGATAGTTTTTTTTGATGAATGGCTTATCGAAAGCAACATGATAATTCCTAGCTCTTTTTTGCAATTTAGATGTAGGACATATACCCATCTCATAGCGTAAAGCTATGAACGAATATAAGCTAAAATTTGACATTATAAATAAAAAAACGGCTGTGATTTCAAGCCAGTGAAATTAAATATTGGCTGAAATTATACTAGAATCCATAAAAAAAGTGGCACAAAACTTTTGCACCACCCTGTTTAACACCACTTTTAATACCACTAACTTAGTGCTTTTCAATTACAAGCTGGCTAATCGCCCTAGACAATAACACCGAATTACCGCTTTCAGCAAAGGTAATACGTGAAGTTGTTACTAAACGTGTCGTCACGTTATTTTCGACGATGACTTCTGTTGTTATCGCATCTGCTTTGGCACGGTTACCGCTAATTACCACATTGTTTAATTGGATATCATAGCCATATCGCGTTGCTTTTGACCAGTTGTTTTGCAGCAGGTTTAGATAATTGCTTTTATTTAAAGTGGTGGTTTTTCCTTTACGCGACACGGATATCAAGGCATCATCTGCCACTAGGCTTGCAACGCGCGAAATACTTTTGGCATTTGCTGCAGCCGCCATTGCAGTACCGTAATTGTCGATATCACGCTGGGTGATTTCAGCGTTTGCCAGCGTTGGGACGGTTAACGAAGTCGCGATGACTAGACCTAGCCATAGTTTTGACTTTACTTGCTTTCGGATTTTATCAATCGGTTGAAAATTTAACGTGATACTCATGAGATTTTCCTTCAATTGGTAACACCCAATTGTTTGACCCTAAAAGAAATAATTTGTTACAACTAAGCATAGCATAACCATTAACTTTATTGTTACGTCATTGTTAATTATCAAGCATAAAATAGTGAATAACCCCGATAAAAATTTTTGAACTTATTATCCAAAACTATCCAAAATCGCTAGATCGCCAAATCAATCATCGTTTTTACAGCGCTGAATTATTTCAGCAAACAAGGGTTAATCATTTATTAATTTGGCTAAATCGGTTATCATTACAGGTTGTTTTTATCACCATTTTATGACTAAATCTCAATTTAAGGGTATTTTAACTATGCTACTTACCGCTATTTTAGCATTTATCCAATCTGCCCATGCGGAAGGTGCGGCGGCAGCGCCTACTGGAACGGGTGCTTCCACCATTATGCAAATGCTATTGCCATTGGCTTTTTTTGCTATTTTTTATTTTATTATTATCCGACCACAAAGCCGTCGTAACAAAGAGCATCGTCAAATGATTGATGCCATTAAAGAAGGCAATGAAGTGGTATTTGCCGGTGGCTTGATGGGAAAAATCAAAAAACTTCAAGGTGAATATGCGGTTGTTGCATTAAATACTACCCAAGAGGTGATGGTGCAACGAGCCTCAATCATTTCGGTATTGCCTGTAGGTACCATTGATAGTCTTAAATAATTGCTGATGCAGCTCACCTGTCAGGTTGGCGACCTAGCATTCTGTTAAGTTGCCAACTGGCTATTATGATATTGTACTGCCTTGTTGATCGCGGTTAATAGCCCTACGGTTAATAAACCTAGTAGAACAACTAGTTACCTAAAAAAATCAAGTTTAAGAAGTCAAGATTATGCACTACCCTGCTTGGAAATACTTTTTAATCGGCATTGTGCTGCTACTGAGCACCCTGTATGCCCTACCAAACCTTTATCCAGACAAGCCCGCCGTTCAAATCACGGGGGCTTCCGCTAGTACCACATTGACCAATGATGTGCTAAAGCAAGCGGAAACCATCCTAAATGCCGCCAATATTCCAACCAAAAACAACAGTTTTGATGGTAAATCAGCTTTGTTAAAAATTGGTGATGAGTCGACTGAAACGCAGCTTAAAGCGCAACAAGTGCTAAAAGAAAAGCTTGGCGACAATTACGTGGTGGCACTAAACTTGGCACAAACCACGCCAGCATGGCTACGTAATATTGGCGGCAATCCTATTAAATTAGGCTTGGACTTGCGGGGTGGTGTACGGTTTGTACTAGAAGTCGATATGAGCAAAACCGTCTCTCAGCGTTTGGAAAACCTAACCCGAGATATCCGTACAGAGCTACGCAACCAAAAAATTGCCGTGACCAATTTACAAGCAGGGCAAAATAATCTGACGTTAAACTTTGTCGATAATGCCGCGCGTGATCAAGCCATTAATGTGTTACGTAGTCGCTTTGGGACAAATTACGAATTACAACCGCTCATCAATGCGGGGGGTCCAGCGATTAACATGACCTTGACCCAGTCGACGATTTCACAAATATCTCAAGATGCGGTCACCCAAAACTTGACGACTTTACGAAACCGTATTAATGAGCTAGGCGTGGCTGAAGCCGTGGTGCAATCCCAAGGTGCCAACCGTATTGTGGTGGAATTACCCGGGGTACAAGATACCGCAGAAGCCAAACGGGTCATTGGTCGTACTGCCAATCTAGAATTTCGTATGGTGTCTGACCAAAACAATACTTTCCAAGCCAATCCATCTGGGGTATTGCCTGCAGGCACTGAAGCCTATTCATTTGGTGAAGTCGATAGCCCACAAAAAACCTTATTGGAACGTCAAGCTGTGGTCACCGGTCGAAATGTACAAGACGCCCAAGCAGGGATGGATCAAAACGGTCGCCCTCAAGTGAATATCACACTGGATAACGCAGGTGGTCGTTTGATGCAAAATACCACAGCAAAATCAGTGGGCAAACAAATGGCTGTGCTGTTTATTGAAAATAAGCAGCGTATCACCTTCCAGCCAGACCCAGTGACGCGTCAAAATAAAGAAGTAAGGACACCTTACGCAGAAAGCCACATTATCAATCAAGCGACCATTCAAGGCGTCTTTGGCTCAACTTTCCAAATCACGGGCTTAGATAGTAATGCAGAAGCCTCAGAGCTGGCTTTGTTACTTCGTGCAGGTGCACTAGCGGCGCCCATGTATTTTGTTGAAGAACGTACTATTGGTCCATCATTGGGACAAGATAACATCCAAAAAGGTATGTTCTCTACCCAAGTCGGCTACTTACTCGTGTTCTTATTTATGATTATTTTTTATCGTTTATTTGGTTTGATTGCCAATATTGCGTTAATTTTTAACTTAATGATGATTTTAGCCATCATGTCATTGATTGGTTCTGCGCTAACCCTGCCGGGTATCGCAGGTATCGTGTTAACCATCGGGATGGCGGTGGATGCCAACGTGCTGATATTTGAACGCATCCGCGAAGAGCTTGCCAACGGCGCCAGACCAAAATCTGCGATTGTGGCAGGTTTTAACCGCGCATTTACCAGTATTTTTGATGCACAGCTGACTACCTTGATTGTCGCATTTATTTTATTTGCGATTGGTACAGGTCCGATTAAAGGTTTTGCTGTCACCTTAGCCATTGGTATTGCCAGCTCTATCTTCACCTCAGTGACCGTCACGCGTGCACTGGTACAGTTAGCTTATGGCTACCGCAAAACTGTCAAACGCCTAAGTATTGGTTAAGGAGCGAATAAATAATGAATGATGACAAGTTAGAGGATCTAGACGGTTTAGACGGCTCAGAACCCATCAACCCCGAGCAAAAACTCTCAGAGCTCGGCGTACGTCGTAGTGATGAAATGGCATCAAATAAACAGCACCGCAAAACGCCGCGCCGTAATGGTAAAGGGGTGAATAAAAATTTAGTCAAGCAGCCTGCTCAACCTACCGACACTGCAACCCAAACCGCTGGGTTGGCGGTGGCTAACGCTACCAGCGCTGAATTTTCGGCAGAGGATTTTGGCGGTGAAAAATTCTTTGCCGGTCGGCGTATTATTGATTTTTTAAAGGTATCTAAACCTTTTGCCATATTATCCGCCATCTTAACGATTCTGGGTTTGGTCGCTATTTTAACCAAAGGTTTAAATCTAGGCTTGGATTTTACTGGCGGTGTGTCAGCCACGGTTGTTTATGAGCAACCGGTGCAACAAGCCCAAGTTCAGTCAGCCTTATCAAGCCATAAAATCAATGACAGTGTGGTGCAATATTTGGGCAGTAACAAAGAAATTTTGGTACGCCTGCCACCGCAAAAACAAATCGAAGGGTTATCAAACTCGCTCGATACTGCGTTAGATTTACCCAACAACAATGCCACCATCAAGAATATTGACGTGGTTGGCAGTCAAGTAGGTAATGAGATTTATGTCAGCTCCTTGGGGGCAACGGCACTGGCATTACTGTGTATGTTTATTTATGTGATGGTGCGCTTCCAAGCCAAATTAGCCTTAGGCGCGGTGTTGGCGTTATTTCACGATAGTATTATCACCGTGGGTATTTTCGCACTTTTCGGATGGCCGTTTGATTTGACCGTGCTTGCCGCGGTGTTATCACTGATTGGTTATTCGATTAACGATACCATCGTGGTCTTTGACCGTATCCGTGAGAATTTTCGCCGTGTCCGTGGTGCGAGCCCAACGCAAATTGTCAATCTATCGCTCACTGAAACGCTACGTCGTACTATTATGACCATTTCAACGGTGTTGCTAGTGGTGGTCGCGATGCTGCTGCTTGGCGGCGAAAGCTTACATTGGTTCTCAGTAGCATTGCTCATTGGCTTGATTTTAGGTACTTTCTCATCGGTGTATATCGCCAGTGCGATTCCACTGTGGCTAGGTATGTCGCGCAAAGACTTTATTGTCGAAGTCAAACCAGAATTTGTTGAGGACGAAGTGGTTTTTGAAGACCGCAATGCGCCTATCTATGACAACAAAGTAGTAGATAATCAATAAATGATTTGAGCGGTAAAATACCCTACTTGCTAGGGTATTTTTATGGCTAGAATCTAAACAAGAATAGCAATGATGACAAATGAATTAATGAAAAATGGGTTATGGCAACAGGCGTTTAAAGTAAGTTTTCCTGTGGCAATGGGTTATATCCCTGCGGGGATTGCCTTTGGCGTGTTGTTTGTGGCAGCAAAACTTCCTATATGGGCGGCGATTTTATCTAGTGTGGTGTTATATGCGGGTGCGGCGCAATATGCTTCTATTACGCTGTTAGCGGGTGGGGTTGGAATCTCAACCATCGCCAGCAATACTTTAGCGATAAATTTGCGCCATGCTTTCTATGCCATTCCTTTATTAAAACAATTACCAACCAATCCTATCAGTCGATTTTATTGCTTGTTTGCGTTAACCGATGAAACTTTTTCCGTGTTAACCACCCTTCATGAAAATGAACGCCAAAGACTCATACTACCTGTGAGTTTGCTCAATCAGTGTTATTGGGTTATCGGTACTATATTGGGCATTTTGCTGGGTGAAGGGCTCAATGATTGGGTGCCCCATTTGGATTTTGCGTTAGTGTGCTTATTTGCTATTTTAGCCTACGAGCAGTTTAAAGCAGTCAAGGCTTACTATCCCATCTTCATCGCCATCATTGCGTTCACAGCGGCGTTTTATTTTATATCCGATTGGCTTTTACTATCAGCGATTTGCGTGAGTTTGGGACTCATTATCATCCACTTTTTTATGAGCAATAAATCTGCTCATGAGCAAGCTCTCTGACAGTTCAAACTATCTGACAGCTCAACCGCCAAAAAATTTATCCATTAATCGTTAGAATATTATGAACACACCACCTGATAACTTTTATTTAGTCGCCGCTACTTTTGCCATGGCGTTGGTGACTTTTCTCACCCGCTTGACCCCGATAATTTTGCCAAAGCGTTTATTGGATGCCCCCTTGTTGCTCGCGGTGAATAAAGCATTGCCATTATCCGTGATGACGCTGTTGATTTTAACTTCCTTGCATTGGCAGCAGCCCAAGCCTATGCCCAACGCTATGAGTATGAGTCTGGGCTTATCGCCATTACTTGTGGCAGAGATATTGGCGCTTTTAGTGGTGTTGCTCAGCTATCATTGGAAAAAGCAATTACTGCTAAGTATGCTGGTGGGTATTGCTAGCCTTAATGGGTTTTTATGGGGATTGAATCTGATAGGTTTTCAATCCCCATAAAAAAAAGCCCTACTTGGGCTTTTTTTATGAAGGATAACTTATACCTCGGTTTGCACCCCGACGATATCCACAGGCGTATCAGCCACGTCTTGTATACCAGATTTTTTCTGTTTGGCTTTATCACTGCGTTTACGCTGCAATTCATCCAAATAATCTTCATCAATACCACCGGCGATGTATTTGCCATCAAATACCGAACAATCAAATTTTTTGGCATCGCTGTGTTTGTCTTGTACCGCTTCAATCAAGTCATCCAAATCTTGGAATATCAAACGATCCGCGCCGATGATTTTACACACTTCTTCCACACTATGACCTGAGGCAATCAGCTCATTGCGCGCTGGCATGTCAATACCATACACATTGGGATATTTGACCGGTGGCGCGGCACTGGCAAAATACACATTATTGGCGCCTGCATCACGTGCCATTTGGATAATCTCGTGACAAGTCGTGCCACGTACAATTGAATCATCGACCAACAATACGTTTTTATTTCTAAATTCAAAAGGCACCGCGCTTAATTTTTGACGTACCGATTTTTTGCGCTGCTGTTGACCTGGCATAATAAAGGTGCGACCGATATAACGGTTTTTCATAAAGCCTTCACGGTATTTTACGCCTAGATGTTGGGCAAGCTCCATCGCAGAAGTACGTGAGGTATCGGGAATAGGAATAACCACATCAATACCGTGATCTTCACCCCATTCTTTGATGATTTTCTGCGCTAACGACTCGCCCATACGCATACGGGCTTTATAAACAGAAATATTATCAATAATCGAATCTGGGCGGGCAAAATAGACATATTCAAAAATACAAGGTCTAAACTCTTTGGCTTCGACACATTGGCGACTAAAGAAGTTATTGTTTTCATCAATAAAAATCGCTTCACCGGGCTTCACATCTCGAACGATATCAAAACCCAATGCAGTTAACGCAACTGACTCAGATGCCACCACATATTCAAAACCGCCATTTTCCGCTAATCGTTGACCAAAAATCAGCGGACGAATGCCATTGGGGTCACGAAATGCCAAAATACCATAGCCCGTAATCATAGCGACTACCGCATACGCGCCTTCGATACGTTTGTAGACGGATGTCATCGCTTCAAAAATATCATCGGGGCTTGGATGCTGGATACCGAGTTTTTGCATCTCATGCGCTAGCACATTGAGCAAGACTTCTGAATCAGAATCGGTATTAATATGGCGCATATCTTCCATAAACAGTTCTTTGGCAATCTCTTCTGCGTTGGTCAAATTACCATTATGCGCCAAGGTAATACCATACGGCGAATTGACATAAAAAGGCTGAGCTTCCGCACTACTAGACGTACCAGCCGTTGGGTAGCGTACATGCCCGATGCCTTGATGACCGACAAGACGCATCATATGACGGGTCATAAACACATCGCGCACCATGCCATTTTCTTTACGCAAAAACAGACGGCCATCTTGACATGTCACAATACCCGCAGCATCTTGCCCACGATGCTGCAGCATAGTCAGCGCATCGTATAGCATTTGATTAACCGGACTGTGAGCGGCTATACCGACAACTCCACACATATTTTACCCCTTTGATTTTTCACGGATGGCTATGAGACCTGATGAAAATTGAATGAAACTACCTTATTTGGCGGCTTAGAAGATGTTAGCCGTCAGTTAAACTTACCAATGCTATTGGCCCATTTGCCCTATTCCTTCGAAAGCGGTTTTCCCCAGATTGGCAGCAAGCTGTTGGGTGATTTGGGTCGCAAAAGGTGCTAGTGGCAGTAGCGCCTTGGCAAACTTAGACTGCTGCCAAAAGTCACGTTGACTGACAAAAGGCGCCAATAAACTCACCAGCATCAACACAATGACCAAATTTTTGACCAAGCCAAACCCTGCGCCTGCCAATTTATCTAGGATGCTCAGCCGAAGCCCCTGCAAGGTTTTACTCATCACCCATAATACAATTTGCAGTCCCACGATGACAAATAAGCCAATTGCCAAGAATGCCGCAATGATACTAAGGCCGGTTGAGCCCGTCAGCGACACAAAAAACGGGGCTAAAGGTTTTGCCAAATAACTGGCGAGCAGCAGCGCCAATAGCCAACCAAACATGCCCACCAGTGAGCGCATCAAGCCATTATTAAACCCCTGCCACAACCCAATAAACAATACAAACAACACTACCATATCTAACAAAGTCATCGGGTCAAGCTCGTATCATGGGATTTACAAATTAGAGGGTGAATGTTGGCTTAGACGATAACCGTCAATGGCTTCAACACAGGTTTGGATGAGCTCTGGCCCTTCATAAATCAAACCACTATAGAGTTGAATCAAATCCGCACCTGCTTCAATCTTTTTAACCGCACGTTGACCATTGTCAATGCCGCCTACGCCAATAAGTGCAACTGAGCTCGGTAAGCGTTCGGCAAACTGCTCAAGAACTTGGGTACTACGGTGACTGAGTGGTCGACCTGATAGCCCGCCTGCTTCTTGACTGGTTTTGTAGTCTTCTACCCCATTGCGGCTTAAGGTGGTATTGGTGGTAATCAGCCCATCAATATCAAAACGCACCAATTCTTTGGCAATATAATCAATTTGATCTTCTTCCAAATCTGGGGCAACTTTCAGTACCAATGGCACATAATACTGATGTTGGCTAGCGAGTTGGCTGTGACGTGATTTGATACCATCAAGCAGCGCCGTGAGCGCATCACCACTTTGCAAGTCACGCAGGTTTTTGGTATTGGGAGAGGAGATATTCACCGTAATATAAGACGCGTAAGGATACACTCGCTCTAGACAATAAATATAGTCATCAAGGGCATTTTCAACAGGCGTGCTGGCATTTTTGCCAATATTAATACCCAAAATGCCTTGATATTTTGCACGCTTGACTTGCTCAATGAGATAATCGACGCCTTTATTGTTAAATCCCATGCGATTGATAATGGCATGGGCTTCTTTGATACGAAATAGACGGGGTTTGTCATTGCCAGGCTGTGGTTTTGGGGTAATCGTACCAATTTCGATGTAGCCAAAACCCAATGCTGCTAACGCATCGATATATTCGCCGTTTTTATCAAGCCCTGCTGCCAAACCAACCGGATTGGTAAAGGTTAACCCCATACATTCAGTTGTTAGTTCTTGTTTACCGTACAAAAACCCGAGCATCCCAAATTTTTGCGATTTTTCGAGTAACGATAACGTGATTTCGTGGGCTTTTTCAGGATCGGTGTTAAATAAGAACGGACGAAGAAAGGCATACATAGTTGAATAAGCACTCACATTGCATGGGTGAATCTAATTGACTCTGCCCTTTATACAAGCAGAACTAACCTATTTAGCTTGAGAGATAGCACCCGTTGACGCGCTGTCTAGACTATCTCGTCAAAATCAGAAAAGCTATTATATCAGTGTTGACGCTAAATAAACACCTGCAATTTTCTTTGCCTTCACTGCTACATTAACTACTATATGAGCTTAACTCGGCTTATAGATTACAGATTTTAGCTTTTAACGTCCTATAATCAAAGACTAAGGCACGGCTCGACCATTTGACAACGCAATCCAACCACGAATAATGCGATACAGATGCCATAAGACTGTGGCGACGATTATCAAGCCGCCTAAAGCACCGACAATAAAGCTGCCACCCATCGCATGATTGCTATCAACGGCAGCGCCAAAAAATAGCCCACCCGTTGCAAAAATCACCATGACAAAACCAATCACCCAAAAAAATATACTGTACCAAAATGTTTTGATTTGCCAATCAAAGTGACTATAAAGCCACGTGTTCCTAGCCTCATCGCGCTTTAAATAATTCATCACAATCGGAATAATCCAAGTCAGTCCCGCGGTAAAATAACTAAACAGCGCCAACGCATAAGTAATGTGGTTATAACTGATTTGGCTTTGGGTCACCGGTAAGTGTTGACTGAGCTGCGTGTATTGCGGTAACGCTGATGGATAACCATTCGCCCCACTACCAAATTGTGGGTTGGCTGGGTCAGGTGTGTGAGCATCTGTTGGTTTTTCTAGGTTCATTATAATTTTCCATCAATGATTATTACTTTTTTTATCGGGTCGTAGTATAGAATTTCAATTGATTGTTATGGACTTTAGGGTATTACCCAAATCGGTTCTCGAATGGTAAATGGTTGGTGGTTGCTATCGGCAAACTCGACCGTCCAGCTAACAGGGGACTGCTGTGATGCCAATGGTTTAAAGGTTGGTACTGGGATGATTTTTATGCGGTTTTTTGCCGAATACAGCAAATAGTTGCCATCGGGCGAAAAGTTGGCAGGTTCAGCCAATCCTTCATCATTGATAGCGATATTTTTTTTAGTTGCCATATCTGCGAGCCTGCCTTGGCTATTATCGCTGACGTAAGTGATCAAACGCCCCGAGGGACTAACCCGAGCGATGGCATTGGTTTTACCGGGCAAGTTTAAAGGCAAAAATTGTTGTTTTGCAAAATGGTATTGATAAAGTTGCGGTTGTAAAAATTTGGCTTTATCTGACGTAAATATAAAGGATTGACCATCTGGCAGCCACACAGGGGCTAAATCAATCGCTGGTTGATGGGTCAGTTGTTGTTTTATATTGCCGCTGCTATCGGTCAAAAAAATCTCTGGATTGCCCATTTGGCTATTTGCTAGTAACAATTGGCGTCCATCGGGGGAGATTGCGCCACTAAAATTATGGGTGCGTTTGGCAGAAACCGCAGACACCCCAGAAATCTCAGTAACTTGCAAAGTCGCTCTATCAAGGATAACGACTTTAGGATAACTTTTGCCTGCTTGAACCGTAAAAATCAGGCGATCGCCTAAGCGACTGGCAGATAAGCTCATTATCGTACCATTGACCTTATACAAAGTCTTTGGGTCGCTGCCATCGATTTGGGTTTCAATCAGCTGCCCTTGGCGATTTTCCCCAAATCCAGTTAAATAAATAAAAATTAACTTGCCTGACAGCTGTCTAGCATCCATATGCGGCAAATTGGTTGGCGCAGTCGCTATGACTTTGGGCAATGAGGTCGAACTTTGCAAGGAGGTGTTAGATAAGGTTGTTGATGGCGAGCGCATGGTCTGACAGCCTGTCATCGCCAAGCTAATTGCCATGACAATTGCCATAACAGCGGCGCACCATAAACGGAGTAAGAGATAAACATGCTTCATGTTATTTGTGGCTTGGTTAAGGTAAAACATTATTGGCGTCTGGATTGAGCCAAAGTGGTCCATAAATCAAGCCATTGGGTACGCCATTTTGGGATGGGCTAATACTGATGGATTTGCCATTTGATACAATGGTAATGACATTTTTATTGGAATAAATATAGTGTTGTCCATTGGGTGAGACACCTGGGGCTTCACTTAACCCAACGTTATTTACAGCGGTTACCGAGCGCGAACCCAGATCCATCACCACGCCTTGATTGGCACCCGACAAATAGGACATTTTTTTACCATCATTGCTGATGCGCCCCATACTGCTTAGTCCGCCGCCCGTCAAACGCTGTTCACTACCGGTTGATAGATTATATAGATAAATTTGACCTTTATTACCGCCTTTTTTACCACCGGCTCTGTCTGAAGTATAGACAAATGATTGCCCATCAGGCGCCCAACTAGGATAAATAGCCCCCACAGGGTCATTGGTCAATCGACGAGAATTGCCACCTTGCGCCAAATAAATCTGCGGTATGCCGTTTTCAAAACTGCTACTAAATATCACGCGACCATCTTTACTCACGGATGCGCCATAATTCATGGCTTTAAAATTCGTCAAATTGCTGACTGCTCCGCTGACAATATTGGCAGACATGACCTGCGGATAGCCTAGCGTGTCGGGCTGAACTTGAAAAGTAAAGGTTTGATTGTCAGCAGAGGTATTTAGGGTTTTAATGGTACCGTTAAACTCATAAATCACTTTTGGGTTAAACCCATCCACGTCAGAAATGACCAAACGTGAGACACGGTTTTTGGGCTTGCCTGTTTCAACCACATACGCAATGCGCCCAGAAAAATCGCCTTTGATGCCTGTCAATATCTCATAGATACGGTCAGCAACCTTATGCCCTGCCATACGCAAACTTTGTGAGTTATTTTTGCTGGTAACGGTTTGCAGACCCTGCATCACCTCACCTGTCGCCACATTTATGACTTCAAAGTTAATCTCAATATTGCCACGATTGCTGCGCGTATTGCCAACCACCAAATAAGGCACGGCGTTATGCTGCCAGACAGGCAAAGTGACTTCACTACTGCTATGAGGCCGCTCTGGTAAATTACTATCTAAAGTAAATTGCCCCAAATTGGTCAAATCATTGGTGATGATGCCCGAGATACTCTCTGCCCCTGCAAACGGCACAATGGCGACTTGCAAGTTAGAGCGTGGTGCCTGCTTGACTAGGGTAAAATCAACGTTATCAGCAGCGTTTGCTAGAGGTGGCATCGCAGTGGTAGACAAGGCAACGACTGCCGCTTTCAAAAGAGTATGGTTCATAATTAGCCTGCAATATTTATAATTATTAAAAAAGTGGTTTTAAAATAATAGCATTGTTTTAATCGCCAAAAAAGATTGGGCAAGGCTAGGCGCTACAACACTGTTTAGCTTTACTATTTGACTTTACTATTTGGCTTTAAAATTGCCCGTCATGGTTCTTGCCCCATTTGGCGGGGGCGGCAGCGGACTTGATTGGTTGATTGCTTGTTGTAAGCTTGCTTTAAAAGCGGCATCACTACTGCCGCGAATAGTGATATTACTAATTGTCCCATCCGCAGCAATGCTAAATGACGCCGTTAATGAATTGCCATTACTATTGGTTGGTACATTCCAGTTTGCATCAATCATCGCCATGACTTGGCTGACATAGCCTGCCGAACTCCCTCCCGATGCACCACCACGTCTGCTAGAACCTTGACCGCTAGATGATTGCGATTGCGCTGCACCTGTAGATTGACCATCTTTACCCAAATCCAGTGATTTTATATTATTGTCACTTTGCCGCTCGCTATTGGCATTGAGATTTTTATTGTAGGCGGCATTGTTCGCGCGTATTTCGTTTTTTACCTCATCAATATTGCTTTCGGCAATTTTATAATCTTGCAGATTTCGCTGCTGGGTTTCATTGCGCTGGTTTAATTCATCAATCACGCTTTGTCTTTCAGCTGCTACTTCCCGGTCTAGCTTTTCAGCAAACAGCGCCTGCTCTTTTTCCCATTGCGCCTGCTTGGCGGCTAACGTATTTTTAACCGTTTCAATTTGATTGGTTGATGTCGAATGGGGCGTGTTCATTGGCACAGTTGATAGGGTTTGGGAATTTAAGGACGGTGTGGGCGCACCAGCCATCTCGCCAGCCGTGGCTTGGTTTTGCGCAAGCTCATTTTGTTGGTTGGCTTTGATTTGCCCTTCCATTACCGACAACTGCTCAGGGGTAATCAACGAGGTTTCCATGGGCGCTGGCGGGGTGTTATGATAAAAGAAAAACAATAACCCAACCACCAATGCATGAGCAATGGCACTGAGCACAATCGCCCATACCGGGTAATCGGGTGTTTTGACGGGTACATAGACTGAGGTCACTTCAGCATACATCGTCTCAGTATTTCCTTATTCTACCAAAAATATTCAATCAAAAATTAAAAGGTCATCGTATTAGAAGGCTGCTTGATTAAAAAGCTACTTCATTAAAAAGCCATTTGATTAAAAGGCTATTTGCTGGCTGGTTTTGGCGGTGCCGTTAACAAGCCAACCTTTTGGATGCCCGCTTGCTGCAAGTTTGCCATCAATTGGATAATATCCCCATATTGGTTATTTTGATCGGCATTAATCATCACATTGACATTGGGTTTACCATCGAACTGGTATTGAGGCTGAGATTGTAAATTATTCAAAGTGGCGATTAGTGCTTCTTCGCTCATTGGCTCATCGGTTTTGTCTTGGGTACTTAAATATAGCTGTCCATCAGATTTTAGTGACACAATCACCGGTAACTGCGTGCCTTGCTGTAGTGATTTGGTTTGCGCTTTTGGCAAATCAATATCTACTCCCGTCGTTAGCATGGGCGCGGTCACCATAAATATGACGAGCAGCACCAACATTACGTCAATATAAGGCACCACATTCATACCTGCATTGAGTTTTTGAGGACGGTTACGGCTGTAAGGGTTTGCTTTCATAGTGTCAAGTTGTTCAATAAAATTTATCTAACATTCATTTAGCATTTAGCGTTTATCTAGCGAGCGAGCGGTGGCATCATGGCAGGTGAATTCAGCCCTGTCGGTAAGTTGGTAGTCGTATCCACAGTTTGTCGCAACAACATGCCTGTCATCTCATCACAGAACAGGCTACGACTTTGATAAACTTTATCGTTTTTTGCGGTAAAGTGGTTGAAAGCCAGTGCCGCTGGAATCGCAGCAAACAACCCGAGCGCCGTGGCAATCAAGGCTTCGGCAATACCAGGGGCAACCGCAGCCAGTGTGGCTTGCGCAGAAGTCGATAAACCCATAAAAGCCGTCATAATCCCCCAGACCGTACCAAGCAGACCGATATAAGGCGAGACCGAGGCAATACTGGCTAGCAACGGCAATCCTTGCTCAAGCTCGAGTTGCTGACGCCCCAAGCCAACGCGAAGTTTGCGCTCGACGCCTTCAATGACGTCGCTACGGGCTTGGGTGTTTTTGAGCAGTTTTAAAAACTCACTAAAGCCAATAAAAAAGATTTGCTCAAGTCCACTTCTATCAGGATTACCTTGAACGCCTTTGTATAGGGTTGGCAATTCAACCCCTGACCAAAAGGTTTTCTCAAAATAATTATCGGCGCGCGTGGCAATTGCCAAGCGACTACTTAAACGAAAAATAGTGACCCAACACAATAAAGAAGCAAATAATAAAATACCCATGATAATTTTGACGAAAATACTGGCGTGCGTTACCAAACTAACGAGATCAATCGAGCCTTCCATAAAGTTATGCTTCCCCAACCATCTAAATCACTAAATATAAAATACTAAATATAAGTCACTAAATATAAATTACTAAATATTTTGATGCCAGCTTGTTAACAGCCTGCTAGCCATACCCGATGAAAACCAAAAACTAGTGCAATTATAAGGTCGAGCACTAGAATTTACATAAGCATATTGTAACCAATAACATCTGCTAATCGTATAAAAACTTTTGGTAGATTTTATCAAGCAGCTTGACGGTCAAAGTATTAGAAATTCCCGCAGGTGACAAGGCTGCCATCAGTTGATTTTGGCGCGGGCTTCAGCCTTATAGGTGTCGCTGTGTTCTACTCTTTTCTTACTCATGGTAAACTCTGGTTTAGGATGCAAGTTTAGCAAATATTTTTCTTCCGTTTTTTTAAGCATACCTCAAAAATTTTAAAATATTTTTTGTATAAAGCATTAAGCTAAAGAATAGAGCTTTGACTTTATACAGATAATTGTTTAATTTAAGGGAGGAAAACACCCTCAGAAAAATTTTAGCTAATTCAATATTATAATATAGGAGATACAAATGGCTATTTCACTTAATAAAGGCGGTAACTTATCCCTGTCAAAAACAGATCCAAGCTTAACACGGTTATTAATTGGTCTAGGTTGGGATGAGCGTGCCACATCAGGGGCAGAATTTGACTTAGATGCCAGCGTATTTTTGCTTAATAATACAGGCAAAGTACGCGGCGACCATGACTTTATTTTTTATAACCAACTAAAATCTGACAACGGTGCAGTTGAACACACCGGGGACAACCGCTCAGGGGCAGGTGACGGTGATGACGAAGTAATCAAAGTCAATCTTTCCCAAGTACCCGCCGATATTGAAAAAATTGCTGTCACTGTGACAATCCACGATGCCCAAGCTCGTAATCAAAACTTTGGTCAAGTATCCAATGCCTTTATCCGTGTGGTCAATGAAGAAACAGGGGCAGAGGTAGTACGGTTTGACTTAGCAGAAGACTATTCCATCGAAACTGCGATGGTGTTTGGCGAAGTCTACAAACACAATGGCGAATGGAAATTTCGTGCGGTGGGTCAAGGCTATGCAGGTGGCTTAGCTGCTATGTGCCAACAATATGGCGTAAATATCGGCTAAATCGGATTTCAAGCAGCAATTTACCATTAAAATAATGATAAAAACTGATTAAATAAAGGATATGAAGATGGCGGTTAGTCTACAAAAAGGACAAAAAATTTCACTCGATAAAGAAGCAGGCACGGCACTGACTCATATCAAAATGGGTCTAGGGTGGGATGTTGCATCCACCCCAAAATCCGGTGGCTTTTTGGGCAGTCTATTCGGTGGCGGCGGTAGTAATGATAGTATCGATTTGGATGCATCTTGCATTATGTTTGACGCGAGCAAACAGCCCATCGATGCAATTTGGTTTGGTCAACTGCAGTCAAAGGATGGTAGTATCGTTCATACAGGCGATAACCGCACAGGCGCAGGGGATGGCGATGATGAAGTCATCAATGTCGATTTATCTCGTGTCCCTGCTCATGTACAGTCACTGGTATTTACTGTGAATAGCTTTACGGGTCAAACATTTGAGAAAGTTGCCAATGCGTTTTGTCGTATCGTTAATGCCGGCAATAATAGCGAAGTGGCTCGCTATAACTTATCAGCCCAAGGCAGTCATACCGCGCTGATTTTAGCAAAGATTTATCGCCACAATGGTGAATGGAAAATGCATGCCATTGGTGAAATTGCCAGTGGTCGTACCTTTCATGATTTGATGCCTGCCATTACACCACATGCCTAACGTCTAATTGTAGATAACAATACCCTATTTGACTCTATTTGCAGTCAATAGGGTATTTTTTTATTCGGATAATAAAAAAAATAATAAGGAAACACGATGCCAACTTTGGTACCTGGGGCAAATACGCCTATCCCCCAAACGCCTTGCCAAGTGACAGTAACTAGCCAAAATGCCAGTCGTTTTGGGGTTGAGATGGGCTGCGTTTGGATAGCGATGGATGCAAGTCGCCGAGCAACTACCAGCCCTGCTTATCTGCATGAAAGCAAAGATTGGGCAACGGTAACAGTCGAGAGTGATAAAATCCATGTTTGGATATTAGACTTAGCCCATGTGTTTTCCCAAAATCAAACCCAGTATCTGCAACTGATCGTGTATGCTTACCAAGACGCGAGTGTGATTGCCCCAGCCGTGGAAGTCAATGATCTGGGTATCAAAGTCGGTAGTGATATTGACTATGCGTTTCATACCCCAGAGCGCCATATCAAAGCCAGTATTGTACTGGAGATCTACCAGCGTAATGGGCAATATAAATGCCGAGCACTCGCGGAAACATCTAGTCAAAGTCTAGCCAATTTTGCCGAACGTTTACAAATCAGCCTTGACGCCCGTTACCCTAATAACATGACGACAGGCAACGTTTTGCACGCCCTACCAGACAACAGACGTCCTCGCCCTCAGCCAGGTGACACTTGGACTGGGACAGCTTTTGCGATTGACCCCTATCATTTACTCACTTGTGAGCATGTGGTGGACGGGACAACGCAAATCGCACTGCGTCAACAAGGATATCCCGATATGGAATGCCAAGTGGTTCTGACAGATGAAGGTAGTGATACAGCGTTACTTAAAGTCAATCAGCCTTTACCAAGTTATCTGCCCGTGCGAGAACGTGGCTATGACTTGCTGGGTGAGCAGATTACCACGCTTGGTTTTCCGCTAACAGGTCTTGGTAGCCAATTACAAGTCACCCAAGGCAATATCGCAGGGCTACAAGGCATTGGCAATGATATTCGTTTTATGCAGTTTACTGCGCCAATTCAGCCTGGCTCAAGTGGCAGTCCGCTCCTGCTTCCCACAGGCGAAGTGGTCGGTATGGTTACCCACACCATTGCCAATACCCAAAACATGAATTATGCCGTCAAATATCAATTATTATCCGCGCTTTTGACCAGCTGCGGTCTTAATGTAGGCGAGCTTACCCACAATATTAGCCAAACACCCCTATCCACGCCTCAGATTACCAAACAGAGTAAATCTGCTTTGTGGTTAGTTGGCTGTGGTGCGTGACAGCTTTTTATCAGACTGAACTTATCGAAGTCAGCAGAGAAGATATACAATCAAAAAAGTTAACACTTTAGACTCACAACGATTAAAAAATCACTCAATCAAGCGCTAATACTGCAGCAGATGGCTAAATGCGTCTAGATTTTTGGTGGCTATTCACGGGTCGGCAATAAAATGCTGTGTTTGGGCATAAGATTGCGCTTCTGATTTAATTAGCGCCAACCATTCATTGGCAATGACGGGATGCGACTGAAAATATGCCATCATCCAATTGGCTAACGGCTTAGGCACAGGCACAAATTGGGTGGAAGGCAAAATGGATTGGACGCCATTGCCATTGGTGTCATCGCTGTCATACACAAGCTCAACCTGTGGATTTTTTTGAATAATTTCCACCCCCGTAATCTGCCAATTGGTAAAAGCATTATCAATCGCATAGGGCAACGATTCTGCTTGAGATAATTTTGATTGTAGATAGATGGGCTCAAATGCTTTGCTAGTATTCACCCAATGCAAGCGTAATGCAATGTCAGGGTGTTGATAAAACACCACCAATTTGCCAGCAAACTTTATTTGCCAAGGATTAACAACTTGGTGGAGATGAATGCCAAGCATTTGCGCAAATTGCTCTCGCGTCAGCAATCGATCAAAGCTTGCTAGCAATTGACCATTTAGCGGATGTTGCAGTTTGAGTAGGTCGGATAAATACTCATAATGGTAAATAAACTTCATAGGCCGGTGCTGTGAGATAAGCACGTCCGTCACTTGACACCGATGCACTTTCCACTGCGGCATGGTATCAGTGATAAGCGCAAGCAAATCTATGATTGTGTTATTGTTTGTACTCTTGGCTATAGTTTGTGTATTAACATCCGTTTGAGTGACTGGCAAGGGATTTCCTTTTAAATGATTTGTCTATCTAAATGGTTTGTTTATCTAAATGATTTTTTTCATCATAATAGCTTTATTATAAAACTTTTTTCATTTATTTGAGCCAAAAAAAATCATTACATGGTGAAATGTAATGATTACTCAAAAAAACTGTGGTAGTTAAAAGTTACAGTTAATAATAAGCAGCGTTTAGCAATAAGGCGACCGCTAAAAAGAACCAAATCATAAAGACGGTACTAAGCCATTTACGATGATAGCGCCAAGACTCATCATCGATTTTATTATCGGTTGCCCAATCATCCACTAAATCATCTTTGGCTGATTTTTTTGGTAGCTTTTTTGGTAGCTTTGCAGACTTTTTAACGCTATGTTTAATCCGCAAGTCTTTGGTTAATTGATTGTCCTCATCTTGCATAGTAAAGAAATTAGACGGGCAATCTGCCAAATATGTTTGCTGACTATCGTAGCGCGGTAATAGGGATTTAATAGTTGCCTGACTATAATCACTCTCACCCACGTCACCAAAAACTAATTGAGACGCCAAACTTTGAGATGCTAAGCCACTCCTTATATTGTCATATGTTTTGTTAATCTTCATGTTAAATACCCCTTCTTGATAAGTAACATTATAGGGATATCGCGGCGTTATTTAATCATAGGTTTGATTGTGGTTTTGTTATACTCAGCTAACTTGTATTAGCAAATGTGCAGATTTGAAACCGTTTGTAAACCGCTAATAGTTAAACTTGCGCCCTCTTAATTTATAATTTTTGGCACCCATGATTTGTACTAGGATGGAAAATTTTTATTTAACCTGTAGATTTAAAAAAATTATCTTCTATCGATGAATATTTGTTGTTCAGAGGCTTTGACAAAATCTTCATAAGAAACCACCCCTTGACTATTAGGGGCATTTGTTGTGGAATTACTGCTGCCCGTCTGCGCGCGCTCATCTGAACCTTGATTTAGGTTATTGGGATTTGAGCTATCGGGATTTGAGCTATTAGAATTAGCGGCGTCAGTTGGCGCCTCAGGCATCTGATTAGTCCTACTTGGCGTATTGGCGAGCGTGTCTGACACTTGATTGGTAGTTATAGTGGGATTGACATTCGCTGGCGCGGTGGGTTGTGGGGTGGAAGCCACGCCGTTTCCTAATTGCTCACCGGTAATTATTACCGCTTCTGTTCTTAAATTCTCTGGTTGAGTGGTCGAGGCGGCAACAGCGGAAGCAGTTGCAGGCAATGTCTGCGCCGATTGGCTAGGGTTTGTTGCCGTTAGAATGACATTGTTTTGAGTGTCTCTATTATTTTTCATCGCTTGATAACTGTGATAACTCTGATAACTGGGCACGACAACTTGGGTTAACAAACCGATGAGTGACATAACTAAAAGCGGAATCAATACCATCAGTACCGTTTTTAACTGGGTAGCAGGTCTAGCAGGTAAGCCATAATAATTGGCGCCTGCGGTCCCTTCGACTGCTAGCAAGTAAAGGTAAACTAAGACATTTACCCCAGGCACTAGCATCAATAGCGCAAGCCACCCCGTTATGTTAAGGTCATTAAAGCGCCGTTTGCTAACGGCAAGCTGTAGATAAAACAAAACCGCCACACCCACACTACTTGCACCAAGCAAACTCATCGGCAACTGCTCACTACTGGCATTTACCATGCCTTGAAAGCCACCAATCATCACAAATAGCAAAGCGACCAGCATTAATGCTATCAACGCATTGAAGGTGGAATACGCTAAAAATTGCATACGGCTAACCCGACCGTGCCAATCAAAAAACCGACGATTATTAAAGCCTTCATGCAGCTCGGTTAACGTGACAAAAGACGTACCAACTTCAGCTTCAACTATTTCATCAACTTGCATTTTGTCAACTTGATGCACATTATCGAAGCTGGGTTCAATGGGGGGTAAAGACTGGGCTTTTTTTGGCTTGGGTAGACGGATGGCCATAATGAGCAACTTAATCTATAGGTTTAAACTTTTTTTTAGCTTAAGGTTTTTAGCGCAATATTTTTAACGTAGTATTACCCAAATTTTATAATATATTGGTTAGAATATCTTGAAATGGGCACATAAATTTGACATTTTTTGTAACATTCATTGAATTTTTTGGCGTGATAGCAAACTTAATAAATCAATAAATAGCTTTTAACCCCGATAACACAACGCTGTAATTATCATTGAGTATTGATATGGATATTTCACAACTCACTTATTTTGTGGTAGTGGCAAAAGCAGGTAGTTTTAGCCAAGCTGCCAAAACCTTGGCTATATCACAGCCATCGCTAAGCCGCCATGTCCAGCAACTTGAAAGCGAGCTGGGTGTCGAGCTGCTGGATCGCTATCACCGCCCAATGACTTTAACAGCGGCGGGACATTTTCTTTTAGCACAGATTGAGCCAATATTGTTGCAACTTGAGCAAGCCAGTGAGTTGACTCAGCGCTTTGCCCAGCCGCATCGAAACAATCATTTGACGATTGGATTTGTCGCCTCAGTGCTGTACGGTTTGTTGCCTGAAATTATTTCTACAGTCAAACAGCGACATCCCAATTTGGATATCAAGCTGGTCGAAATCAATTCGGAGCAGCAAATGTCAGCGCTAAAGTCGGGGGACATCGATGTGGGATTTGGAAGATTTCGGCACAGTGACAACTTTGTGCAACAGATATTTTTACGTCATGAACGCTTTGTGGTGGCACTGCCAATGGCGCACCCCTTGGCATCACGCCCGGATGATATCGGCATCGCATTTAAAGAGTTGCTAGAAGATACGCTTATTTTGTATCATCGCACGCCCTTGCCAATCCTGCAAAATCCGCTATTCAATGGCGAAACTGATCAACTCATGTATTTGTTTGCCCGCCACCAATTGTCACCTCATTTGACCACCAAAGTGCGCGATATCCAAATCGCTTT
The DNA here is from genome assembly GCF_032057165.1 of Moraxella sp. CTOTU48717. Classification (NCBI taxonomy): domain Bacteria; kingdom Pseudomonadati; phylum Pseudomonadota; class Gammaproteobacteria; order Moraxellales; family Moraxellaceae; genus Moraxella; species Moraxella sp. CTOTU48717. The sequence goes on from NZ_DAMBBC010000002.1 coordinate 67,066, forward strand.
GGGCTTGGTGGCGGCAGGTGAAGGTATCACCTTAGTGCCTGATAGTTTAAAAACCGTCCGTACCGAGCAAATTCATTATCATCGTCTACGTCACGAAGATGCGACGACCCCAATTTTTATGAATGTGTTGGCACACCAATCCAATCCGTATATTGATGATTTACTGCAGGCGACTTACCAAGTGTATGAAGCTAAGGGCATTACCTACTCTAACCAATCGTTGAATTAAACACAGTTATATTAAAGACTCTTATATTTAAGCCTCTAGTAAAATTTTATTTGCTTAGGCTAAATTGACGTTCTTGGTTGACACGGCTGATAAATTGTTGGGTAAATGCTTGATAATCCACGTCCGCAAAATCTGCTAGACGCAACATGGTCATGCCGGCATAGCCACAAGGGTTGATCATTTGAAACGGGGTCAAATCATTTTGTACATTGATGGCGATGCCATGATAACTAAAGCCGTGTTTTATCTTAAATCCCAATGACGCAATTTTACCAAGTTCTAAATCGTCTTGATTATACACATACACCCCTGGCGCATCCGCACGCGCTTTGGCATAAAAATCTGGCGGCAAATAAGGCGTGATGACATCAATGATGATGTTTTCAGCTTTACTGACCAAATCGCGCACGCCCCACCCCAACGCATTTAAATCAAATAAAAAATACACCACCAACTGCCCATGACCGTGCCAAGTGACTTGACCGCCACGATCGGTGTGGATGATGGGGGTATTATCTCTTTGCAAAATATGTTCAGGTTTGCCCGCTTGACCCAGTGTAAACACATTTTCGTGATCCACAATCCATAACTCATCAGCGCTAAGCTGCGCCTGCTCGCTGCTGGTAGATTTTTTTTGCTCAATACGCGATAACACGCGCGCCAGCATTGCCGCATGGGTGGGTTCATATTGAGCGTTTTGCAAATATTTAATTTCTAATGGTAACATCGCATTTCCTTGCAGTAGCTTTTTGCGTTTATGTGACAAACCGCTTATTTGTCGTTTGTAGCAGTAACATTGACTTTGCCCAGCTGTAAAAGAGATTTTTGCAGTATTGACTGATAATCAGTCATATCACGCTGCCCGACTGAGCCAAAATTTGTTAATTGACCGGTTAATTGACTGATTGGCATTAGCGTCGCAGGGTTGGCGTTGCCGGTTTTTGCAAAACCGATGGCTAAACTGGCGTTATCGCCGCCCAAATAAAAATCTTTGATGGTAAGTTGATCGTCAGTCGGCGTATGGGTTTTCTCATTGTTATTGGGCGAACTAGTTGCAAAATCCAGCGTTAAGTCCTGCTTTTCTTGAGTGACCAAGCTCAACTCGTCATAGCCTCTATCCGCAAGATAAAGCGTATCTTTGCCACCGCCTGCATTGATGATGGTATCATGACCAAATCCTTTGGTGAAATAATATAAATCATTGCCTGTGCCACCCACTAGCACATCATCACCGGCATTGCCGATGAGCACATCATCATCAGCACCGCCTAGCAGCCTATCTTGACCGCTATTACCCACTAGCACATCGTCCCCCTGACTACCCCATAATAAATCCCCGAGACCCTGCTGTCCAAGTACAGAACCATCAATATGGTGATTGATGAGGACGTCATTAGCTAAGGTGCCAAAATGCTGGTTAGCTTTATTAGCAAGGGATTTGGCTTCATAACTGTTCCAATCCAGTGGCTTGCCAAATGCTTGCTGATAATCTTGCGATATACGCGAAATAGCAAAACGGTTATTCAAGAACACCAAGGTATTGTATTCATCATACGTATAAAGTGGTGCATGAAACTGCCCACTGGGCAACATGCTTTGATTAAGGACTGCCAATTGGGTTATTTTGTCGTTTTCACTGATAGCTTGGCGCATGATTTCATCAACTTCATTAAACACATCTTTATCTTGCGGTTTTGCCGCGTTATCGAGCCACAAGGGTTTGATAAACCGTTGATACCCCAATTCTTTTGCTACCAAAAACTCATAATAAGTTGCCTCACCCTCCGCTTTGGCGCGTGCCATGCCATAGGCTTGTGGCGTATCAAATTGATACAAATTGTTTTTATCACGATTAATTTGTTGGTATTGACCTGTTGCGTGCCCTAGCTCATGGGCGATGTTCAAAAAATTTTTATAACTTTTAGCAATATGAATGGTATTGCCGTAGGCTTTTGCGCCGACACCGACGGTGGTATCTTGCTCATCAATGAGTAAGTTACCTTGAAATCGATTGAGCAAATTGACCAAGGTAGGCGATTTTTCGATATCTTGGACATTAAACCCCGACTGAACCAAATAGACATTGTTGGGATTGTTCAGATCTAACGCAGGCATAACCTTCCTTTAAGTATGTGGATTTTTAGATAGTTTTTTAACTGCTTTTTTTAAGCGGATCTTCTAACAAGTAACACTTAATGACAGCAAAAAGTGAGTTTTACAGCGGTAATGATTCATGCACAGTTATTGCACAGACCCTATCGTCGGATAAAGGTATAGTAAGCAATATAAATTTTAAAAAACGTCAGCAAGCTTAATCAAATTTTAAGCCGGCTGTTAACGCGCTATTATAGCGCAATTAATGACTTAAAATGCCCCAAAACAGGGGACATTCAACCGCCAGATTAGTCATGCCTATAAAAATGGAAAAATTATGAAAATCGAAAACTCGTATGCCACGCTTGACCCAAGGCTTTATCATAAACAACCCCCCAAACCGCTCACCAACCCGCAAGCAGGGCATTTCAACCCGCAAGTCGCCCACCAAATTGGCTGGGCTGATGATGAATTTTTAAGGCAGCATTGGGTCGAAATCTTGGGCGGCGACATCGTTCCCGACGGCTTTGAACCATTAGCCATGGCGTATGCTGGACACCAATTTGGGCAATGGGCAGGGCAATTAGGTGATGGTCGTGGTCTATTACTCGCTCAGGTAATCGATAAAGACGGACAATTGACCGATTTACATCTGAAAGGGGCAGGATTAACCCCCTACTCGCGCATGGGGGATGGTCGTGCGGTGATTCGAAGCGTCGTGCGAGAGTATTTGGCAGGTCATGCGCTTAATTGCTTGGGTATTCGGTCTAGCAACGCGCTGGGCTTTGTGGTTTCAGATACCCCTGTCAACCGTGAGACACGTGAACGCGGCGCTGCGCTACTACGTACCGCAGATTGTCATATTCGCTTTGGGCATTTTGAATGGGTGGCAAATTATGCGCCTGATTTATTGCTGTATTTTACCCGTTATGTCATCAAAACCTATTTCGCCGACTGTTTTGACAGTGATACGCCCATTCAAGATTTTTTGCGGCAAGTCGTTGATAAAACTGCCAAAACCCTGGCGGATTGGCAGCTGATTGGTTTTGCCCATGGGGTCATGAATACCGACAATTTATCTATCACAGGTGCGACCATCGATTTTGGTCCTTACGGTTTTATGGAGCGCTTTAATCCGATTTGGATCAACAACCATTCTGATTACAACGGGCGTTATGTTTATCAAAACCAGCCATCCATTGGACTTTGGAATTTGTCACGTCTGATTACCTTATTTTTACGCCTTAATGGCGAAAAACTGACCGCCAATCATCCGCTAGAAACTTTGTCGCGCGAGCAATTAACCGACATTTTAGACAGTTTTGGTGAGATTTTTTATCAGTATTATCAGCAAGGTCTCTGCCAAAAATTTGGCTTACCCATCAGTGAAGAAAACTGTGACTTTGCTTTGCAGTACTTGGAGATCATGCAGCAAAACAAACTCGACTTTACCAACAGCTTGCGCGCGCTAGTAGCAATCGTTGCTGACGCCAAGCCCAATGATAAATTAAACCTATTACATGAATTTAATTTACTTAATCAGTTGGAAATTTCAATTAGCAGCGGTAACGGTCAAGCCAATGCCACCTTAGCGGATTGGATTGCTACCTACCATACCAAATTACAGCAGGATTCTTTGCCGTTGGTAATGAGCCACAATCCCGTGTATGTATTAAGAAACAGCATGGCACAGCAAGCCATTGAATTGGCTGAACAAAATGACATGAGCGAGGTGGATAGACTGTATCAGCTATTGGCTAATCCTTACCAAGTTAGCGCATTAGCCAAGCCGAGTGACACCGAGCCACCGTTGGCAGATGCGCCTGAAATATGCGTTAGCTGCTCATCTTGAGATGATAGCCAAGGTCGGTAGCGCGATTTTTACCTAACTAGTTTTATTTTTTGCCGGTACTCAACTAGTCATCAATCTGTCAATAGTGCTAGAATAGCGAACACTACGATTCGAAAACGACTGTCGCAACGAAGGATATTATGGATAAATTATCGCCGACCAACAATGGCTTATCAGACAAAGAATTATTTGAACAAGCCGCCTTGCATTATCATGCCAATCCACGCCCAGGTAAAATTTCTGTTACCCCCATCAAGGCACTTGCCAACCAACGGGATTTGGCACTTGCCTATTCGCCTGGCGTTGCCGTACCTTGTCTAGAAATTGAAAAAGACCCCAAAAAAGCCGCGCTTTATACAGCGCGTAGCAACTTAGTCGGGGTGGTGACCAATGGTACCGCTGTTTTAGGATTGGGCAATATCGGTCCTTTGGCGTCAAAACCTGTGATGGAAGGTAAAGGTGTCCTGTTCAAAAAGTTTGCCGGCATTGATGTATTTGACATTGAAGTGGCACAAAACGATCCGGATAAATTCATCGAAGCAATCGCCTCTTTAGAGCCTACCTTTGGTGGTATCAATCTTGAAGATATCAAAGCCCCTGAGTGTTTTTATATCGAAAAAGAACTGCGTAAACGCATGAATATCCCTGTGTTCCATGATGACCAACATGGCACCGCGATTATTGCGTCTGCGGCGTTATTAAACGCGCTAGGAATTACCGGTAAAAAAATCGAAGACATCAAAATTGTGGTCTCTGGTGCAGGTGCTGCAGCGATTTCTTGCTTAGATTTGATTTGTGCGTTGGGCGCAAAAAAAGAACACATCTTTGTCGCTGACTCAAAAGGTATTATCACTAGCAACCGCGCAAACCTAGATGAGTCAAAACAGCGTTATGCCCGCGATACCGAAGCCAAAACCTTATCGGATGTGATTGAAGGCGCAGACATGTTCTTAGGTCTATCTGCCGCTGGCATGCTGACCCAAGATATGGTAAAACGCATGGCGCAAGATCCCATTATCTTTGCCCTAGCCAATCCAAACCCAGAAATCTTACCCGAAGATGCCAAAGCGGTGCGTCCCGATGCGATTATCGCCACAGGTCGCTCTGACTATCCAAACCAAGTAAACAACGCACTGTGTTTCCCGTATATCTTCCGTGGCGCGCTTGACGTCGGTGCCACGACCGTCAACGAAGAAATGAAAATTGCCTGCGTGCGAGCCATTGCTGCCATGGCACATGTGGAAGCCACCCCACAAAAAGGTCAAAAAACGGTGGATGAAACCCAACGTTTTGGTCGTGAATACTTAATTCCGGGACCGCTAGAACCAAATTTGATTTTGGAGATTGCACCAGCGGTTGCCAAAGCGGCGATGGATTCTGGCGTTGCCACGCTACCCATCGAAAACATGCGTGCTTATCGCGATAAACTCTCAGAGTTTGTTTATAACTCTGCGTTCTTGATGAAACCTATTTTCACCCGTGCCAAACAAGAACCAAAACGTATTGTTTACTGTGAAGGTGAGGATGAAAACGTATTACGGGCAGTGCAAGTGGTGGTGGATGAAGGCCTGGCAAAACCTATCTTGGTCGGTCGTCCAACCATTATTGCCAACCAAATCCAGCGGTTGGGCTTACGTATGGTGGCAGGTGAAAATTATGAACTAGTCAACATCGAAAGCGACCCACGTTATAAAGACTACTGGCAGTTTTATTATGAGATGAACAAACGCAATGGTGTGACAGTTGAGTTGGCACGTCGTGATGTTCGCCGTAAAACTTCTTTGATTGGCGCGCTAATGGTTGAACGGGGCGATGCTGACGGTATGATTTGTGGTACGTTTGGTTCATACCACTTGCACTTAAACTACGTGCAAAACGTGATCAAAAAACAAGCAGATGCTAAAGATTTTTATGCGTTAAATGCCTTATTAATTCAAGGTCGTAACTTGTTCATCGCTGACACTTATGTGCATGAAGACCCAACCGCTGAACAACTAGCAGAAATGACGGTATTAGCAGCGCAAGAAGTCCGCCGCTTTGGTCTTGAACCGCGTGTAGCATTGTTATCACATTCAAACTTTGGTTCATCTGACTTTGAAAGCGCCAAAAAAATGCGTCAAGTCTATGATTTACTGACTGATATGAATGTTGATTTTGAGTTTGACGGCGAAATGCATGGTGATACCGCGCTTGATGACCGTATCCGCCATGCCTCATTCCCATTTAGCAAATTGACTGGTTCAGCCAACCTACTCATCATGCCAGACTTAGATGCGGCTAACATCGCATTTAACTTGCTAAAAACCGCGACCAATAGTGTTACTGTCGGTCCATTGTTATTGGGCGCGCAACGACCTGTGCATATCTTGACATCTTCTGCCACAGCACGTCGTATCGTCAATATGACTGCTGTAGCGGTGACGCAAGCGCAAGAATTGGCAAAATAATTTTGTGTTGATTGATAAAACCAGTTTAGTGCTCTAAACTGGTTTTTTTATGGGTTTAATTTAGTTAAAACATCGGGGTGGTCATGCAAGTTTATTTGGTCGGTGGTGCGGTACGCGATTATGTATTAGCGCGCGAGGTCACTGAACACGATTATGTGGTGGTCGGCGCAACGCCTGAGCAGATGCTGGAGCTGGGATTTTCGCAAGTAGGTGCCGATTTTCCGGTTTTTTTACATCCAAAGACCCATGACGAATATGCACTGGCTCGCACGGAACGCAAAAGTGGTAACGGCTATCTTGGTTTTAACGTACACGCTGACACCACTGTCACCTTAGAAGAGGATTTAATCAGGCGCGATCTCACCATCAATGCCATGGCCATAGAAGTCAACGGCTTGTTTGACAGTGGTTTTAAACGGGGCAAATTTGATGCGCGCGATATCATCGACCCGTATGGTGGCTTAGCAGATATTCAGCAAAAAAAATTACGCCATGTGTCTGCCGCTTTTGCAGAAGATCCGGTACGCGTATTGCGCCTTGCCCGTTTTGCCAGTCGTTATGCGCCACTTGGATTTACGGTTGATGAATCAACCGCTAAACTTACCAGCCAAATGAAAGCCGCAGGTGAACTGAGTCATCTTGTCGCTGAGCGGGTATGGTCAGAGACGTCAAAAGCGTTAACGCAGGCTTGGTCGGATATTTATTTTGACACGCTTTTTCAGCTCAATGTCCTCGATGTCATTATGCCAAAACTGCATCAAGCATCGATTGATAATCCTAAGCAATGGCAATTGATGTTATCTAGCCTGCGAATGGCGGGAGAGCAACAAGCGGACAACGTCATGAAGTTTGCTTTGGTGGCAACCTGCTTTAAGTCTGATCAGCAACATAACAGCCGAACCAGCGAGTATTTAGAATTTTGCCAAGGTTTAAAGGTACCAAAAAATGCTGAGCGCTTGGGGTTATTTATTGTTGAGCATTTTGATAAATTAAAAAATTTCGATCACTTAAATGCACACCCATTATTTGAACTGTTAAGATTAACTAATAGTCTTAAAGATACCTCACTTTTAGAGCAAGCCTTACGAATCGTTCATCTTTATCAACTGGCCAAACAAACCGCGCTGTTAGCCACCATCAAAACACAATTAACGCAAATTTCTGCCAAAGATGTGGCAAGCGAGCTGACGGGCAAACAGATCGGTGAAGCCATTGATAGGTTAAGGTTGCAAAAACTTGAGGAAATTTTAAATCACCCACGATAAAGGAAGCATCATCATGATGACAACGACAGCAATAGCAAAGACCCAACTAACCCATGTGTTAGTATTAAATGGTCCCAATCTCAATTTGCTTGGCAAGCGAGAACCAGAAATCTACGGATTTCAAACCCTACAACACATTGAAGATGATATAAGACAATTAGCCAGCAATCATCAAGTTAAACTCACCTGTTTTCAAACAAATCAAGAATCTGCCCTCATTGATAAAATCCATCATCACGGTTTATTGACCACAAATCCTGACGAGCAGATTGACGCGATTATCATCAATCCCGCTGCCTTTACTCACACATCGGTAGCAATTCGCGATGCCCTACTCGCCGTAAATAAACCTTTTATAGAAGTTCATCTTTCCAATATTCACACCCGTGAGCCATTTCGACAGCATTCTTATTTTAGTGACAAAGCTGAAGCCGTCATCTGTGGTATGGGCGCTTTTGGCTATACTGCAGCGTTTAATTATCTGGTTCAAAAATATCAGTAGCAATACAATTTAGCCTAAAATCAATAGCAACATGGCAGCAAATTTTAAGTGTACAAACGTACACAAATATACCCTGCTATATCTATTTATTTTAGAAAAATCTTGTTACAATACGGCAATCTATGAATTAGTAGTCTATAAAGCGTATAATTTTAAGGTAGTTAGGATATGGATATAAGTAAAATCAAACAACTTATTGACTTAATGGAAGAGCGAACGTTAGCAGAATTAACCGTACAAGATGGCGATAAAAAGGTCTCTATTTCCCGCCATTTACCCCAAGCGAATGTTCAACCCGTCACAGCAAATACAACCACCACGACAACCGCTAATGCTGCCCCTGTAAAATCTGGCATGGTAGAAACATCACCGATGGTTGGGGTGTATTATGTTGCACCGAGTCCTAATGACGCGCCATTTATCAAGGTCGGTCAACAAGTACAAGCAGGCGATAGTTTAGGCATTATTGAAGCCATGAAAATCATGAACCCGCTTGAAGCCACCCAGAGCGGTATCATTGCAGAAATCTTGGTACAAAACGGCGATGTGGTGCAATTTGGTCAACCGATTGTCCGTTACGAGTCTTAATTTTTAACTTTTTTGTATATTTGAAGTTTGATTATCGATAAAAATTAGGGATAGCAATGATAAAAAAATTACTGATCGCCAATCGTGGTGAAATTGCGCTTCGCATTGTTCGCGCTTGTAAGCAGCTTGGCATCCAAACGGTGGGCGTCTACTCAACTGCAGATGACAACTTAATGCACCTTCGATTCGTTGATGAATCCATCTGTATTGGCAAGCCCAATGCCAGTCAAAGCTATCTCAATATCGATACTATCTTAACAGCCGCAGAAATCTCTGGCGCTGATGCCATTCACCCAGGTTATGGGTTTTTATCTGAAAATGCCGAATTTGCCGAACGCGTGGAAGAGGCAGGGCTAACCTTTGTAGGTCCTGCGCCTGAGCACATTCGCTTAATGGGTAACAAGATATCCGCTATCAACGCCATGAAAAAAGCCGGTGTGCCTACTGTCCCTGGCTCAGTGGGTAGCGTCACCCTGGCTAATGCTGAAGAACAAGCTAGAGCCATTGGTTTTCCTCTGTTGATCAAAGCGGCAGCTGGTGGTGGTGGTCGTGGTATGCGCGTGGTTGAACGCCTTGAGCAGTTACTATCTCAAGTTCAAGCCGCCAAACAAGAAGCCGAATTGTGGTTTGGCGATGATAGCGTTTATATGGAGCGCTTTTTAAAAAACCCACGCCATGTCGAAGTGCAAGTTTTAGGTGACGGCGAAGGCAATGCCATTCATTTATTTGATCGTGATTGCTCGCTACAACGTCGTCACCAAAAAGTGCTTGAAGAAGCCCCTGCCCCAGAGATTCCTGATGACATTAAAGAACCCATTTTGCAAGCTTGCGTCCGTGCTTGTGAGCAAATTAACTATCGCGGTGCAGGGACGTTTGAATTTTTATATGAAGATGAGCAATTTTTCTTTATTGAGATGAATACCCGCGTACAGGTTGAGCACCCTGTCACTGAGATGATTACCGGCATTGATGTAGTGGTTGAACAACTCAAAATCGCATCTGGCTATGGGTTATCGTATCGTCAAAACGAAATCGAAATTCGCGGTCATGCCATCGAGTGCCGTATCAATGCCGAAGACCCTGTGACTTTCATGCCGTCACCCGGCACGGTGACCCACTTCTTTATGCCAAATGGTAGCGGTGTACGTTTTGACTCGCACCTTTATCCCAACTATGCCATCCCTACCTTTTACGACTCATTGATTGGCAAATTAATCTGTCATGGTCAAACTCGTGAACAAGCGATTGCCAAGCTTCGCCATGCCCTTGACGAGCTGATTATCACCGGCATCAAAACCAATGTGCCATTGCATCGCGATGTGATTTTGCAAGACAAGGCATTTTGTACACAAGCGCAAAACATTCATTATCTCGAAAAAAACTTATTATCCCAGCCAGAGACGGCAAAAACCGAAACAGAATAAGGTTAATGGTAAAAAAAAGAGGGTCATTTGAGCCTCTTTTTTTTATGCAATTTTAATTCATCGCCAAATTTTTAAGAGACGCTTTCAGCAGATTTTGGATGGTTAACGGTGAATCAATGGCAGATTTTGCCAGTTTTATCGCAGCTTGCGCTTCTTTATCGCGATAACCTAATGCAATCAACCCCGCTTCGACTTCGGCAATAATAATGCCTTCATTACCGCTATCGGTCGCTAGTGGCAATGAAGGGGCAAAACCTGATGTATCACCTAAGTGTTTGATTTTGTCTTTTAACTCAACAATCAATCGCTGGGCGGTTTTTTTGCCAACCCCTGGGATACGCGTCAATGCCAGCTCATCATTGTTCATCACAAACTGGTGCAATTCCTGCACCGTTACAGTTGACATCATCGCCAAGGCCATCTTTGCCCCCACCCCATTGACTTTAAGCAACAGTCTAAACACTTCCCGATCGCTATGGCTTAAAAACCCAAATAACAACTGAGCATCCTCGCGCACCAAAAAATGTGTCCATAAGGTGACGGACTGATTTAATTGTACTTGACAAAATGCATTGAGCGGCATCTCAATTTCATACCCAACGCCCGCTGTGGTCATTACCACTACCGTAGGTGCCATTAGATGATGCACTTGCCCTTGAATTAATCCTATCATTGATGACTCACTACAAATAATTTAATCCAATAAAAAAGTGGGCAACCTCAGTCAACCCACTTGAATTTCATGCTTTTTAGTCATTTGCTAAAACTTAGTTCTAGTATTTAGTTATAGAAATTAACCATTTTTTCTAGACTAATTGGGCGAATTTTATCCGCATTACCCGCCGTACCAAATGCGGTATAGCGATCGATACAAACCGCTTTCATCGCATCGATAGTCTTGGCAAAATATTTGCGTGGGTCAAATTCTGCCGGGTTTTCAGCGAGGAATTTGCGAATCGCACCGGTTGAGGCTAAACGTAAATCGGTGTCGATATTGACTTTACGTACACCATGTTTGATGGCTTCTACGATTTGCTCAACTGGCACACCATAAGTCTCACCGATATTGCCGCCATTTTCGTTAATCACTTTGAGCCATTCTTGTGGCACACTTGAAGAGCCGTGCATCACGAGGTGAGTATTAGGAATACGCGCATGAATTTCTTTGATACGTGCAATCGATAAGATATCATCGGTAGGTGGTCGGGTAAATTTATACGCCCCGTGGCTAGTGCCGACTGCAATTGCTAGGGCATCGACATGGGTGTCATTAACAAATTGCTCAGCTTCATCAGCACTGGTTAACAGCTGTGAATGGTCAAGTTTACCTTCTGCCCCTACGCCATCTTCTTCACCAGCCATACCCGTTTCAAGACTACCCAAAACGCCAATTTCACCTTCTACTGATACACCACAAGCATGAGAGAGTTTTACCACTTCACGCGTCACTGCCACATTATAATCATAGTCTGCAGGGGTTTTACCATCACTCTTTAATGAGCCATCCATCATCACTGATGAAAAACCCAATTGGATTGAACGCTGGCAAACCTCTGGGCTAGTTCCATGGTCTTGGTGCATAACGACTGGAATATGTGGCCACTCTTCAATGGCAGACAAAATAAGATGGCGTAAAAATGGGGCACCTGCGTATTTGCGTGCGCCTGCCGATGCTTGCACAATCACAGGTGAGTTGGTTTCATCGGCTGCCATCATAATGGCACGCATTTGCTCTAAGTTATTGACGTTAAATGCAGGAACACCATAGTTGTTTTCTGCTGCATGGTCTAAAAGCTGACGCAAAGAAATCAAAGCCATATTACTTTCTCTTAGTAAAGTTAATAATCAATTGAAAATTTTAGAAAAATTGGGTTTTGCCATGTTGGACAAGGCTTGAGTATAACAGAAGTGCACTACAATTTAAATTCAAAAAAATAACTTTGAAATGATTGATATTATGAAAAAATAGTTAACTCAATAAAATAAAAAGCCCCAAAATGATTTTGGGGCTTTTTTAGGCTGAATGCTAAATTTAGTATTTTTGTTTTTCTGGCACGGTTGTTTGAATATCAGTATTGCTATTTGCTGCATCGTTTTTAACCGCTTCTGCACCTTGTGCTACATTAGCTGCGCCAGTCGCTACTGCAGATGCTACGTTTGCGGTGGCTTGCGCGGCGCCATTGGCTACAGCTTCAGTCGCGTTGATAGCTGCACCTTGAGCAACCGCGGTAGCAGCACTTGCTACGGCGTCACCTGCATTCGCTGTTGCACTAGCGGCACTTGCAGTCGCGTCTTTAATATCTTGACCCGCTGCGCTTGCTGCGGCTTCAGGTTGACCGTTAGCGGCAGCTTCTTCGGTTTTTTTACTGCATGCAGTAATTGATAAAGTGGCTAATAAAGTGGCCAATACTAAATTACGTTTTAACATATTCATTCCTTAAACACCAAACATATGGGTATACATACTTGCATAATATCTTATCGACAATATATTTTTGGTGCAATTAATTACAATGTTTACCATACAAATATTAACTTAACATTACATTAATTCAGCGATGATAAATTTAAATCGCTGAATTAATGATAATGATTATTAGCATTTAGGCACGTTGGCTCAGGGCATGTACGGCAGGTAAGGTTTTGCCTTCCACAAATTCTAAGAACGCCCCGCCCCCTGTTGATGTGTAGCTTACTTTATCGGCGACCTTGTATTTATCAATCGCAGCGAGCGTATCACCACCACCTGCAATGCTAAAGCCTTCACTTGCTGCGACTGCTTCACTAACGATTTTGGTACCTTCACCAAATTTATCGACTTCAAATACGCCTACGGGACCATTCCATAAAATAGTTTTGGCATTTTTAATCGCATCGGCAAGTTTCGCCGCACTGTTTGCACTAATGTCTAAAATCATTTCATCATCAGCAATGGTATCGACCGATTTGGTTACCGCATCGGCAGATTCTAGCGAGCCCAAAAAATCATCAAAATCAATCTGTGATTTTTTGGCGACGACCACTTCGTCAGGTAGTAATACATGGGTCTCTTGCATAATGCTTTTGGCAGTTTCCACCATGTCGGCTTCATATAGGGATGCACCAACATTGGCACCTTTGGCTGCCAAGAATGTATTGGCAATACCACCACCTACAATGATTTGGTCACAGATTTTTGCCAATGATTTAAGCACATCCAATTTGGTAGAAACTTTCGAGCCACCAACAATCGCAAGCATTGGCTTGGCTGGGTTATCTAAAGCTTTGGCTAATGCATCAAGTTCTGCCGCTAACAATGGACCTGCACAAGCAGTCTTTGCTTTGGCGATAACGCCTTCTGTTGACGCTTCGGCACGGTGAGCCGTACCAAAAGCATCCATCACAAATACATCACATAAAGCGGCGTAGCGTTCAGATAAAGCGGCATCGTTTTTCTTCTCACCCGCATTAAAACGTACATTTTCCAGTAGCACAACTTCACCTGGGGCTACTGTCACATTATTTTGGGCATAATCCGTCACTAATTTGACAGGTTTTCCCAAAGCATCGCCCAAATAATCTGCGACGGGCTGCAACGAATATTTGGCTTCAGGGTTTGAGGGATCTGGGCGACCTAGATGCGAACACACGATAACCGCTGCACCTTTATCTAAAGCCAACTGAATAGTGGGTAAGCTTGCTTTTAAGCGGGCATCATTGGCAATTTTGCCATCTTTTAACGGTACATTTAAATCTTCGCGAATCAAAACTGTTTTGTCAGAAACATCAATATCGTTTAAACGAGCAAATTGCATGGATTAACCTCTAAGTTAATAACAGGATGGTGACCCGTAGGGGTTGATAAAACGTTGTCACATGACAACAAAAATTGAATGAAAAAATAAGCGTAGATTAGCATATTTTGAGTATTTTTAACATTATTGGTGCTATCAACTAACGCCACGCAAGGTGATAACACGGTATTACTACTATATTACTACTTTATTAAGAAGGGTCTTGATGATAAGCTTATAAGAACAAAAACATGAATGCAGCACTGCGTTCAATATTTTATTATCAAATTGGAGGCCGTATGGTTGACCTTGACAAAGCAAAACAACGATTACTTGACCTAAAACAAGAATACCAAACTCGCGTGTATAAAATCCAACATGATATGCAAAATCCTGATACGGATATGACCCAAGATTGGGATGACCAAGCGGTGATTAATGAGCAAAACGATGTACGTAAAAACTTGCTAGTCGAAGCCAAGCAAAACCTTGAATTGGTGAATAATGCCTTACTTCGTATCGAAAATGGTACTTACGGTATTTGCGCTGTGAGTGGTGAAGAAATCGAACCTGAGCGTCTAGAAGCAGTACCCTTTGCGACCACCTGTATGAAACACGCTAAATAGCTTACAAAACATACCAAATAGCTGATTTTGGTAGTCTTTCACCCATAAAAAAGCAAGGAAAGTTATCCTTGCTTTTTTTTCAAAAAATCAGTCAATTAATTGCGACTTGTTTAGGTGAATCGGCGCATGCTTAAGTTAGCAATTATGTTTTCTGCATCGTTCCAGCGGGTTTTTGAATCACTTGCACCGAGTAATACGACAATGGCTGGACGATTACCGACATTGGTTTCAAATAAAACACAGTTGCCTGCTTCACGAATATACCCTGTTTTTGACAAACCAATATTATATAACCCATCACGCACCATGTAATTGGTACTGCGAGCGGCTACGGTTCGAAACCCCGAATTGATATTATATACACCGAACTGACGGCTAGGCGTAGTACTAAACTGGGTGACTAAGTTCATCTTTTGTGCATAACGGGCAAGAATTGCCAAATCACGCGGTGATGCCACATTACGAGAGTCTAGACCTGATGGGTCATAAAAATGGGTTTGCGTCATCCCCAATTCACGCGCTTTTTGGTTCATACGGCTGATGAAATTGTCATAGCCCATAGGGTCAGTACGTGCTAATGCTTTAGCCGCGGGATTTTCTGATTTCATCATCATCATCAGTAGCATTTCAGCACGATTAAGCTGATCGCCAACTTTTAGACGGTCACTACCCGATTGCTTTGGGGTTTTAAAATCTAATGAACTAATCGTCAATGTTTCGCTCATGTTAGCGCCTGATTCTGCCACCACCACAGCCGTCATCAATTTACTAATTGACGCAATCGGACGGGCGATATCAGCATTTTTTTCATAAATGGTATTGCCCGTTAACGCATCCACTACCAAAGCACCTTTAGAATTGGCAAAATAGCTGCCCGAAGCCCGCGTGCTATCTTGAGACCATGCAGGATTATAGCTATCATCCTCACTGTATGCATTGTTATAGCTATTATAATTACCGCTATTAAAACTTGTCGTCTGTGGCGTGCTGTTATACATGATGGCACGGGCTTTGTCTAAACTACCCTGCCCACCCCAACTAACTTTAGCTTGGCTACCTGTCTGCATATTTAATTCAGCATTACTTTGTACGCCAACCAGTGCAATGACAGCACCTAACAACGTTTTCTTTAACAATGTTTTCATTTCAACACTCTCAATCAAATCATGGTTAACTTGCTGTTGGATAAAGCATACAGTTACCAAAACTACCAATATATTTACGAAAAACAGATGAACAACGATACCTTAAGCCTAATAGCCATTAAAATCAAGCTGTTAAAAGTTACAAAATCTAACAAGAATAACGGATTGATTACGCAAGACTGATTTAAATTTACGATGAGTAGTTTAGCACAGTACAAATGTTACGCATGTAAAAAAGTAAAAAAAGCGTTTAGCTAATACAATAATAAAACCATAAGTAACAATAGGTTAAGATATCTTTTAATAAAAAAGCTGACATATTACTATGCCAGCTAATTTATAATTTAACGATGATTTATGGTTTGAAACTGTCTTTTAAGGTCACAATACGGTTAAACACCAAATGCTCTGGTGAATAATCTTTACTATCTGCCACAAAAAACCCTTCGCGTTCAAATTGAAAACGCTCGCCTGCATTGACTTGTGATAAAGAAGGCTCGACAATGGCATCTACTTCACGTAGTGAATTGGGATTAATCTCTGCGGCTAAATTATTGATGTCAATTTTGGCGGGGTCTTCTTGGTTAAACAGCTGCTCATACAGACGGACTTTGGCAGGTTTGCCCAAGCTTGCCGACACCCAATGTATCACACCTTTAACCTTACGACCTTCTGGATTGTTGCCCAACGTTTTTGGGTCAATAGTCGCTGTTAACCCCACTACTTCACCTTTGTCATCGGTGATGTGATCCTCAATCTTTAACACATAGCTATTGCGTAAGCGAATTTCTGGGTTTTGCGGTGACAAACGTTTATAGCCTTCAGGCGGCGTGATTTCAAAATCCCCTTTATCAATATAAATTTCTTTGGTAAAAGGAATGTCACGCATACCTTGGCTGTCATCATGGCTATTTTTAGGCTGGGTCAACCATAAAACCCCATTGTCGAGTTTAGTTTTTACACTGTCTTTTTTAAGTGCTTCAACATTGGCAACCGCTTCATCAAAATTGGTAATGGTCACTTTTAGTGGGCTTAGCACCGCCATGGAACGATTCACATGCTCTAATGAGTTACGGATACTAAACTCGAGTAAGCCAAAATCGACCACACCGTCTGACTTGCTGACGCCTACACGGTCACAAAAATCCCGTAAGCCTTCAGGGGTATAACCACGGCGGCGCATACCGGCAATCGTCGGCATACGCGGATCGTCCCAACCGCTCACCAAGTCATCTTCAACCAGTTTTTTGAGTTTGCGTTTACTGGTCAAAATGTGGTTTACGTTTAGGCGTGCAAATTCATATTGGTGTGGTTCTTTGTCAAAGCCCACTTTATCTACCACCCAATCATAAAACGGACGGTGGTCTTCAAATTCTAGGGTACAAATCGAATGCGTAATACCTTCGATTGCATCTGACAACGGGTGAGCATAATCGTACATGGGATAAATACACCAATCATCGCCTGTTTGGTGATGCGCTTGGTGCATGACACGGTACAAAATCGGATCGCGCATATTCATATTGGGGCTTGCCATGTCGATTTTGGCACGAAGCACCGCTTCACCATTGCCATATTTGCCTGATTTCATATCGTCAAACCGTTGCAAATTCTCTTCAACACTGGCATCACGGTAAGGTGAATTTTTACCTGCTTGACCAAAATTGCCGCGGTTTTCACGAATATCCTCAGGACTTTGCAAATCAACATAGGCATCGCCTTGTTTGATTAATTTCACCGCCCAATCATATAACTGACCAAAATAACTGGACGCATAGCGCGCCTCGCCTGTCCAGTCAAAACCAAGCCATTTGACATCATCTTTGATATTATCGACAAACTCCTGATCTTCCGCATCAGGATTGGTGTCGTCAAACCGTAGGTTACACAGCCCTGCAAACTCTTTAGCAAGCCCAAAGTTGAGACAAATAGATTTGACATGACCCAAATGTAAATAGCCATTGGGCTCAGGTGGAAAACGGGTCACAATCTGGCTGTATTTTTGCGAAGCAAGGTCATCGCGTACGATCGCACGGATAAAGTCATTTTTTTCACTATTGGCTGCTGTATCGTTGGTTTTTGTATTTTTGTCGGTCGTCGCCGTCATTTGGTTGCCCCTTACCTATTACAAAAATGGTGAACTAATCTGCCATTCTAGCAGTTTTTTGACATCGAAAAAACTTAAATGAATTTAATTGAAACATTTAATTTTGCCAACTTTGCAAACTAAATACTGACTTTTTGATTGAAAATCGCTAGGATAGCCACAACAATTGCAAGATACGTTTTTTTAACCATAAAAACCATTAGGAGCACACAATGGATATGCCATATGTAGAATTAGAAACCACCATGGGTAACATCGTTATCGAACTCAATCAAGAAAAAGCCCCCCATACCGTGGCAAACTTTTTAGAATACGTTAAATCAGGTCATTATGATGGCACGATTTTTCACCGCGTCATTGACGGTTTTATGATTCAAGGTGGTGGTATGGACGCCAACATGAAAGAAAAATCTACCAATGCCCCAATCCAAAACGAAGCAGATAATGGCTTAAAAAATGAAGTCGGCACGATTGCAATGGCACGTACTTCTGACCCACATTCAGCGACTGCGCAATTTTTTATCAATGTAAAAGACAATAGCTTCCTAAACTTCTCTGGCAAAAACCCACAAGGCTGGGGTTATGCGGTATTTGGTAAAGTGACTGAAGGCATGGACATTGTCAATAAAATCAAAGGTGTACCAACTGGTAAATACGGTTTCCACGCTGATGTGCCAACCACGCCTGTGGTGATTACCCATGCAAAAGTAATTGAGAAATAATTTTTTTGTATGCAAAGTTTTGCAGATTTGGTCACCGATAATCCCTCCGCCATTACGCAGGTTATTATCAGTGACTTACATTTGAGCATGAATGAGCCTGCCACTAATCCTTTAGGGCAGGCTTTTTTAGATTTTTTAGATAAATTGGCTTTATTGCCCAATCTAAAACAGTTTTTTATTCTCGGTGATTGGTTTGAAGCTTGGCTAGGGGATGATGTTGCCGATACAGATACCCTAATAGATGCGCTGCAACCGATTATAGCAAAGCTCAAAACATTATCCGATAAAAACTGCCAAATTTTTGTCATGCATGGTAATCGGGATTTTCTGCTTGGGCAGCAATTTTGCGACAAGTTTGGCGGGCAATTGATTTTTGAGCCGTTTTATTTGACGTTAAATGGCAAAAAAATCCGCCTAGAACATGGCGATGCGCTGTGCACCGATGATAAAGGTTACCAACGCTTTCGCAAAATCATCCAACATCCTATCACTAAAAAAATTTTGCTCGCGCTACCCATCAAAAAACGCCAACAAATCGCGCAAGATTTACGCCAAAAAAGCAAAACTGATAATGCCAAAAAATCCTTGCAAATCATGGATGTCAATGAACAAGCCGTCAAACAAGCCTTGCAAAAAGCCGATATACTGATTCATGGGCATACTCACCGCCCTGCTGTTCATCAAATTGGCCATAAAAAAAGACTTGTGCTCGGTGATTGGCGATTGAATGACAACAGTGTTAATGCTGTCATTGGCGTTACAATGTCGGGGCAGCTAAACTTGGTCGAATTTTTCTATACCGTTAATCGTTAAAATGTTATCAAAGAATTTACTATTATTTGTTGCGGTGGTTTCAATCATAGTTACAGTAATTTTTTCTTTTATTGGCAATTTTAATTATCACAAAACGGCTCACACTTATCAAACTATCAAGCAGCAAGGCATTAGAACCTCAGCCTATTCTATAAAGACTCGTTGCAATAAAGGACGCGGACTATCAGCCACGCGTTTATATCGTTATGTAGTTAATCAAAAACAATATTTTATAGACACTGTACCTGAAGACCCTAGCTTAGATATTTGCGATAAGCAATCTTTAGGTGATAGCATTACCATCTATTATTTACCTAGCAACCCAAATATTAAACTATCAAAAACACAACTTCAGCAAGGTGTGTCGAGCCAAATCAGCTATTATTTTTTGAGTATAATTTTTTCAATAGTGTTTTTAGCCTATTGGATTGGCACCAAGTATTCATCCTATAAAGAATGCCAAAAAACCCGTTTAATTGAGAAATAAAAAAGGCGAGCATTGCCCACCTTTTAGTAAGTGAACAATTTAACTTAAACTACCGCTTTTACCGCTTGAATGACCGCATCAGTGGTGATGTTAAAGTATGGGAACAAGTCTTTGGCAGGGGCAGACTCACCAAAGGTGGTCATACCCACGACTTTACCATCAAGCCCTACAAACTTGTACCAATAATCGATATGGCTGGCTTCAACCGCCACACGCGCACGCACTTGGGGTGGTAACACGCTGTCACGGTAGTTGATTTCTTGTTTGGCAAACACTTCAGCACACGGCATTGATACAACACGCACGCCCAAACCTTCGGCAGTCAACTCAGTATAAGCATTCATTGCAAGCTCAATCTCTGAACCTGTGGCGATGATGACGGCACGTAGCTCGCCTTGTTCTTTGGCTAGTACATAGCCACCTTTGGCAATATTGGCTACTTGCTCGATATCTCGCGCTTGGTGCGGTAGGTTTTGACGGCTAAAAATCAGCGCGGATGGGGTTGATTTTGCCTTCAAGGCTTCTACCCATGCCACGGCTGACTCGACCGTATCACACGGGCGCCAAGTATGCAGGTTTGGGGTGGCACGCAGACTTGACAACTGCTCTACAGGTTGGTGAGTAGGTCCATCTTCACCCAGACCGATTGAGTCGTGAGTATAGACGTTAATGACGCGTTGTTTCATCAAGGCTGACATACGCACCGCATTGCGCGCATATTCCATAAACATCAAGAACGTTGCCACATACGGAATAAACCCGCCATATAAGGCTATACCATTGGCAATCGCCGTCATACCAAATTCACGCACACCGTAGTGAATATAGTTACCTGCCGCATCATCTTCGAGCGCCTTGGCATTTTTAAACCAAGTCAGATTTGACCCTGCCAAATCAGCAGAACCGCCCAGCAGCTCTGGCAATAATGGCTGTAAGGCATTGATTGAATTTTGGCTGGCTTTACGCGTTGCAATGTTTTCTGGGTTATTTTGACACGCCTTGATAAATTCCTGGGCTTGTGTCTCAAAATTTGCTGGCAAGTCACCATTCACACGGCGAAGCAATTCACTGGCAAGCTCTGGGTAAGCGTCTTTATAAGCATCGAATTCACTTTCCCATGATTGTTGTAGCGCTTGACCTTTAACTGTGCAATCCCACCCTTCATAAATATCGTCTGGAAGTTCAAACGCTTCGTGATCCCACTTGAGGGCTTGACGGGTGAGCAAAATTTCATCCGCACCAAGGGGTGCGCCATGTGAGGCCTCCAAGCCTTGCTTGTTGGGTGAACCTGCGCCAATCACGGTTTTACAGATGATGAGTGAGGGTTTATTTTTTTCAGCTATAGCATTTTGGGTCGCTTGGGTGATGGCATCGGTATCGTGACCGTCAACTTTTTGCACTTGCCAGCCATAAGCTTCAAAACGTTTTTGGGTGTCATCTGAAAACCAGCCTTCAACGTCACCATCAATCGAAATACCATTGTCATCATAGTAGACAACCAACTTGCCCAGTTGCAGCGTACCGGCTAATGAGCAAACTTCGTGCGAAATACCTTCCATCAAACAGCCATCACCTAAAAAGCAATAGGTTTGGTGGTCGATGACTTGGTGACCGTCTCGGTTAAATTGCGCGGCTAGGGTTTTTTCTGCAATCGCAAAACCTACGGCGTTGGCAATCCCTTGACCCAACGGACCTGTGGTAGTTTCCACACCTGCGGTGTAGCCATATTCAGGGTGACCGGGGGTTTTAGAGTGCAATTGGCGGAAATTTTTGATATCCTCAATGCTAACGTCATACCCTGTCAAGTGCAGCAAAGCGTACTGCAGCATTGAGCCATGACCATTTGATAGCACAAAACGGTCGCGATTTAGCCAATGTGGGTCGGTTGGATTGTGCTTTAAAAACTTACGCCATAACACTTCAGCGATATCTGCCATGCCCATCGGCGCGCCTGGATGTCCAGAATTGGCTTTTTGCACCGCTTCAAAAGCTAGGGTACGGATGGCGTTGGCAAGACGACGTTCAGAAATTGGGGTTGTCATTGGCTTTCCTATATTACAGAATTAGTTACAGAATTAATTACAGAATTAAATTTTGTCGTATGTAACATGCTAAAAATAAAACTGTGACAAATTTTATCACAGTTTTGGGTCATTTTTTTAGCTTTAACCGTTTAGTTTGCTTGGCTTTCAGATAAAACCAAAATGGCAAAAGAGGCAATTTTCTGCCAAATCACTTGTTAGCCGACAATTTTTGGTTCAAATTTTCTAAACGCTCAAGTGTGCCTACATCGACCCACGCATCGCTCAGCAAATCCCCCATTACCAAACCCGCCTGCATGGCTTGTTTGAGTAGTGGCGCAAGCGGCGCAGTCTCCCCTACCTTGACCGTATCCAATAATCTTGGTGACATAACACTAATCCCTGCAAAGGTATATTTTGGCGTGCCCTCTACATTGACCTTGCCATTTTCTAAGGCAAAATCGCCAGTTGGGTTATGCGTCGCTTGGTCGGTGAGTAGCAAATAAGCCTGCGAATCGTTTAGCTTAAGATGGCTTAGTTGAGCAAAATCAAAAGGCGTCCATACATCCCCATTGACCAAGATAAATGGCTGGTCTTTTAATTTACCAGTAGCCAAAGCCATCTTAATACCGCCTGCTGTCTCAAGCGGTTCTTCTGGTTCAATCGACCAATGAATGGTGACACCGTATTGACTGCCATCCCCGATTGCATTGAGCAGTTTGTCAGCAAGCCATGACACATTGATGGTGATATCGGTGATACCTGCTTGTTTGAGTGCTTTGATATGCCACACGATAAGCGGTTGCCCGCCGACTTCGACAAGCGGCTTTGGCGTGGTCAAGGTTAAAGGGCGCAGCCGAGTGCCTTTACCTGCAGATAAAATCATGGCTTGGGTGATGGTGGTTGACATGGGGTTTTATCCTTGGATTTTTTGATGAAAAGCAGGTTCAACGACGGCGGTCATCCAATCAGCAAACTTATCAAAAGTAGGACGCTCATCCCATTGGCTGATAGCTTTTAAACAAGTTAATAAATCATTGAAAACTTTGGGAAGGTTTACCAAATAACGGTCTTTGCCATCTCGCTCAAACAAACGTACAAAAATACCTAATACCTTGAGATGACGCTGCATACTCATGATATTAAAATCCACGGTAAACTCTGCCAAGCTTTTGTCAATTTGCGCCAATTGATAATAATGAGCCAGATGCGTGTTCACCCAGTTTTCATCATAATTGATATAGGCATCTCGCAATAAAGACGCCAAATCATAGGTGTAGGCACCGATGACAGCATCTTGAAAATCAATCACGCCCAACTCATCGCTGTGATTTAATACCATCAAATTACGGCTGTGAAAATCACGGTGCACCACCACTTGAGGCTGCGCGATGACTTGCTGGATAATATCAGACTGCAAATCTTGCCACAGCGTCTCTAAGTCTGGGGGCATCGTCACGCCGATATAGGGTAAAAACCACTCGCTAAACAAGCCCATTTCTCGGCGCAGCAAGGCATCGTCGTAACTTGGGATAACGGGTTTGGCGTCATTGATGTCAATCTTTTGAATCGCCAAAATTTCCTGCATTGCCTGCTGATAATAGCGCGCAGTTTTTGCCAGCTCGCCTGCATCCGTTAAATCCTTGGCAATGACATCGGCAAAATCCGTGTTTCCCAAATCCTCAAGGACGATAAAACCTTGCTGTTCATCCGTGGCAATCATTTTTGGCACATGCACATGACCTGCCATTAAATTGTCCACGGCGATAAATTCTTTTACCGATTCTTTTTCTGGCGGCGCATCCATCACGATATAGTGTTGATTGTCGACGGTTAAGCGATGATAGCTGCGAAAGCTGGCATCACCAGGTATTTTTTCATGCTGCAATGACCGATTTTGAAAAACTTCGGTCAACCAAGTGTGCAGCTGTTGTTCACGTGGCTGTTGTTTAAGTGGCTGTTGCTTAAGTGATTGTTGTTCACATGGCTCGGTATTTGATGGCGAAACTGGGCTATCGCAAGGGTCTTGGTTGGCAAGTTGTGCGGCAGGATGGTTCATAACGTGGGCTTACTCAATAAAAATAAGTTATGCTACCGAAAATCTGCGTATCTCTCAAGTGGCGTCTATCATGTTTGCAATTTTAAACATCTTTTGCAATAGTATATTGATGACGCTAGTGATATGATGTGAAGGTTTTTATATTGCGTCTTTGGTAAATGTCTAATGAAAAAATCTGTGAAATTGTCGCCTATTTCGTCAACTTCTAATCGTTTAACTTCACATTCGTCTTTGCCAACCCAGCCCACACGCCTGCATCAATCATTACACCAAATTTATCGACATACCAACGTTTTAGCGATGACACTTGGAGCGATGTTTACTACTTTGTATTCAACCTCAGCGCTTGCGGTGTTGCCGACAGCCGCCGTTACGGAATCGACTGATGCAGCGACAGCACAAAGCACAGCAGCTCAAAACATTGAGTCACAGAGTATCGAGACACAGGGCACTGAATCACAAATTATTAAAAAACAAAACCTCGATACCTCAGCTGCAAAGCCCGATACCGATAGTAGCATTGCCACCACAGCAGACAACGCTACTGCTGTCGATGTAACCACCAATCAAGGCATCACACCGATTAGCGCGCCTGACATCAAACCAAACTCTGCGCGTACTCGTCCCAACTTTACCCCAAATCAACAGCAGCAAGCCAGTCTAGAAAAGCTCAAAACCTTTTATCAACCCAAAACCCCGCAAACCACGGACGATACTAACGCCACGGTTGCTAATCCAACTTCTAATCCAAACTTACTGAACCCGCTCGCGCCTGATAGTCAACAGTCAGGTGCTCAATCAAAAACAGGTAGCCGAAAAAAAGACGCCATGTGTCATGGCAACTGGGTATATCCCACCTCGACCATTTATCAACAACAGGCATTAGCGGCAGCCGCTACCGATAAGCCCAATAGCAGCTTCCCAATTTATGCGTCGTCTGACTATGGGTATTATGACAATGAAAATTACGCTGAATTGTCAGGCGATGTGCAAATCAACCAAGGTCGTCAGCAAATCTCTGCCGATAAAGTGGTCGTTAACGTGCAAGATGGCATTGCGGCCGCTCAAGGTAATGTTTTGTTGGTCGATGCCGCGCAAAGCATCCAATCGACAGACGGTAACCCACGTGTAAGCCTTAAAGATAGCCCAAAAGGGGGGCTGATTACCGTTGCCGACGAACTGGCGTACCAAACGGATAGCAGCAAAGCAACCGCCAAAGATGTGGCGTTTGCCAGCGTCCCCCTACAAGCGTATGGGTATGCCAAACGGCTTAATAAGGTCGATGAAAGCCGCGTTGAAATTGACGATGTCATGTTTACCACCTGCGCGCCTGACAATCCGACTTGGCAAATCAATGCCAAAAACATCGATATCAATACCGACACGGGTCGCGGTGAAGCCTATAATGCCACGTTAAAAGTCAAAAATACCCCAGTATTGTACCTGCCGTATTTTAACTTTCCGATTGACGATCGCCGCACCAGTGGTTTTTTGTTGCCACGCGGTGGCTTTAGTACGGAAGGGAGTTTTAATGTACAGTTACCTTACTACTTTAATCTAGCGCCAAATTACGATGCCACTGTCACGCCAACCATTTTTACTGACCGCAATCCGATGTTGACAGGTGAATTTCGCTATCTGACAGAAAAATTTGGTTATGGTAGTTTGACAGGCTCTTATCTGCCAAACGACAAACAATATGATGATGAAGACCGTACCCGCTTTTATTATAATCATCATTGGCAGTCAAAAGATATCCCTAACCTATCCATTGACGCGCTATATCAGTATGTCTCAGACCCTAAATTCTTAAACGATTTTGAGACCTTGGGTGACGAAACCGTTCAATTAAATTTACCGCGCCGCATTCAAGCCAATTATTACAATGACTATTTGACTGCCGTTGCCAAGATTGAAACCTTTCAAACACTGGATCGTAATTTAACCAATTCAGAAAAAATCTTGGACAAAGACAAACCGTATGACCGTCTGCCGCAGTTATCGGTCAAATATCGGGTACCTTGGTTGACCCAATTTGATTTGACGGGTATCAGCGATTTTGCCTATTTTAAACGCCCAATTAATGATGGCTCTGCGCCTGAGCAAAGCGGTGGCAGACTGTATAACAAACTCACTGCCGCCTATCCAATGATGCGAACTTGGGGATACGTGACGCCGTCAGTGAGTTTACAGCACCTTTATACCCAATTTGACCAAGAATCAGCCGACGCCAATGGACTGGATAAAAATAGCAAAAGCCAATCTATTTTTGTACCGCAGTTTAGTATTGACAGTGGCTTAAATTTCTTTAAAACAGGTACCCCATTTGGTAAATTTGATGAATCCTTGGGCGGCTATCAGTTATTAAGCCCACGCCTAAAATATGTGTACTCGCCCTATAAAGACCAGACTGACGTACCCAACTTTAATACCCGTTTGGCATCGCTCAATTTTTCACAATTGTATGAAGATTCATGGTTTTTGGGATATGATCGTCTGCCCGACAATAATCATCTAACTCCTTCATTAAATTATCGCTATATTGATGGCAATGGTTTGACTCGCTTGGATGCCAGCGTGGGTAAACAAATTTATTTGAGTGATATTCGGGTACATCTTGATGATACCGATGATGGGTTAAAAATTGACAATACCGGTACCGTCTTTCAGGTAAGTACCCAACCGCGTCAAGATTTTTGGGTAGATTTAGATGGCTCGGTTGATGACAACGCTGATTTAAACTATATCAATACCCAATTTCGTTATGCGCCAACTTTCAATAGCCTTTATAACTTAGGTTATATCAAACGCAATGAAAGTAGATTTGGACAAAAAGCCCTCTCTGCTTTCACCGGCTCTGCTGTTTTACCTATTAGTGATAACTGGCAGTTTTTAGGGGCTGTGCAATACGACAATGAGAAGAATCGTTTTAGTGATGTGTTAGCGGGCTTTACTTATGATAGCTGTTGTTATGGCTTATCGATTTATGCTCGCCGTTATTATGATGAATTAAGTGATAAAGACAGTGCTGACCACGCCATCATGGCAGAAATTAGCTTAAATGGGCTATCCAATAAAGGTGATGGTCGACTGGCTAGCTTGATGCGTAATCGGGTATTGGGTTATGACCCTAGATACTAAACGCCTTTTACACAAAAAACCGCCTAAAACTTGAGGTTTTTTAGGATTTATTATGATACAGACATACGCCAGCAAATATTATTGTATAAAATGTCCCAAACTTTATAACATCACTTAGCAATATCTAAACCTAAGAAACTTGGTCAAAGACCCGTCATTTAAGCTAAATGGTTTTGCCACGATTTTTGAGTGATCAAATTTACTTTTTTATTTTTTGGTTTTTATTTTTTTTAAGGATACATGCCATGAACCATGCTGTCATGCATAATTTACCCAATTTTCACCGTAACGCCCTATCTGCTCTCACTAGCGCTTTGATATATGGCACTCTATTGGTTATGCCAACATTGAGCGCGCAAGCCGTGACTGCAGGAGCGGCTGCAACAGCTAAAACTAACACAACCAGCAGCAAAACGACGGTGGAATCTAGTAAAAAATCTAGTACCAAACCTGCAGCGCAAACCACAAGTAAATCAACCAAAGCTGTGACAGCAAACAAAACCACCAACGCTGCCAAATCAGTCAAAGCTGACACCAAAGCCAGCGGCTCAAAACCTACCACTCAAACAGCACAAGCTGTCTCTCAAACTGCGCCCGTAACATCAGAGGTCGCCAACTCATCAGCCAAGCCAGCGCCTGTCGTCGCTAGCAGCTCGCAAGATCAAGTTATTGATGGCGTGATTGCTATTGTCAACGACACCCCTATTTTGCGCAGCCAGTTAGAGCGCGCGGTTGCTCAAGCTTCTGCCCAGCTTCAAGCGCAAAATAAAGCTGTACCACCCGCACAGCAACTTTATCCGCAAGTATTGGATCAGCTAATTACTAAGCAAATCCAGCTTGATATCATCAAACGCCAAGGACTGCAAGCTGAAGAGAGCGCAGTGAATGCTGCGTTAACCAATTTGGCACAACAAAATGGGGTCGCAAGCCTTGCCGAATTCCAGCAAAAACTTGACGCCCAGCGCGTAGGTAGTTACCAAGCATTGCGTCAAAAAGTCAGTGAAGACTTGGCGATACAAACTTTGCAGCAGCAACAACTTAGCAGCCGCATCAAAATCTCCGATCAAGATGTCGATAACTTCCTCAAATCACCAGAGAGCAACGCTTTAGAAAAATCACAATATCGCACCTTACATATTCGCGTGCCTTTTATAGCCGATGCCGCAGGTAAAACCAGCGACAAACAAAAAAAACAAGCGCTGACCGTAGCCACCCAAATTGCCAAAAATTTGCAAGCTGAGAATGCCAATATTGAGCAAATCATGACTGACGCGCAAGCCAACTATAACGCGCAAATTCAAGGGGGCGATATGGGCTACCACGTCGCGGCAGAGTTGCCGACAGAACTGTCAAAAAACATCACCGCCCTTGAAGTCGGGCAAGTTACCAATCCCATTGCCACGGCAGAAGGTTATAACGTGATTAAACTCGTCGATAAACGCGGCGGTCAACAAAAAATCATCGATCAATGGCATACCCGCCATATTTTAATCAGCCCATCAACTGCCCTACCCGCTGACATGGCAAAGCAGCAGATCGATACTATCTATGAAAAACTGCGTCAAGGTGAGGACTTCGCTACCTTAGCAAGCACCTACTCAAAAGACCCAGGAAGCGCCAGCAACGGCGGCGATTTAGGCTGGGTCAGTGAAGGTGATATGGTACCAAGCTTTGAATCAATGATGAAACAAACGTCGGTAAATGACTATTCTGTGCCATTCCAAACGCAATTTGGCTGGCATATTCTTAAAGTCGATGAAAAACGCCAAAAAGATGTGAGCGATGTCTATCGTAAAAACATGGCACGTGAAATCCTATACCAACGTATGGCACCGCAAGCGCTAGACGATTGGATGCAGGAATTAAGAGCCCAAGCTTACGTTAAAATCATGCAATAATTTAGCTTGCATAAAAAAGGCAGTATGATTAACATACTGCCTTTTTTTATGATTCAATTAATCCATAAAAATCAGCGTTGCCATTCTACCTGTTGCAGGCAATTGATGCTGAGTTTGCCGACGATACGAATAAAATCGTGCATCACTATGACTATCTAAACCACTTTTATACACCTGATGAATACCATAAGCCTTGAGCTGTAATTCTGCTATTGCAGGCAAATCGGCAAAATAATGACCGAGCTTATCAGCATTTGGCTGAAACAACTGGGTAGCGACAGCCTCAGATACATTTAACACTGATAACACGGCATCTTTGACACGACTGTCCACTTCATAGCTCGATTGTGCGATGCTAGCGCCTATCCAGGCGTGCCAGCCACGAGTGACCTTCTGCATTTCGGCAGTCGCGTTATCCCCCGCTGCAAAATCAAACTGGTGTACCATTTTTTGTACGGTCTTTGCAATGATATTTTTATTAAGACCTTGCCAGCCAGCGTGAATCGCCGCAATCAGCTTGTTATCATCTGCTGCATCGGTGGCTATCATGACGGGTACACAATCTGCCGTCATAATCGCTAAGGCAACGTTTGGTAAACGAGTAATATGCGCATCAGCCGATATCGCTGCTGCGCCAATTTTATCGGTAACCTGATAAACGTCGTTACCATGGATTTGATTAAGCCAATGAATGCTGTTTAATGCGGGATGATAGTGTTGCAAGGATTGCAGCAAATGCGCACGATTTTGATGCACCTGCATGCTATCAT
The DNA here is from genome assembly GCF_032057165.1 of Moraxella sp. CTOTU48717. NCBI lineage: Bacteria > Pseudomonadati > Pseudomonadota > Gammaproteobacteria > Moraxellales > Moraxellaceae > Moraxella > Moraxella sp. CTOTU48717. Next base: position 97,029 of record NZ_DAMBBC010000002.1, read on the forward strand.
CCCCTACATGCAAGCCTAGATTAAATTGACCATACACAGCATTCAAACTAGACTGCCCCACTGCATCATTGCTTAAATTGCTTAAATTGCTTGAAATGCTTGGCATAAACTCACAGCCAGATAGGGTTTGAACCACGGTTACCCCTTGGCTTGGCGCTTTCGTCAGTTCAATCCAGTGTGATTGCTTATCTGTCATTATTGGGCTCTTAGGTATTGGGGACTTAGGTATTAGGCTCTTAGGTATTGGGCTATAAGTTGCCTTGTGAATGATTTGTCGATTAAAACGCATCGCCAGGCACATACACCTCACCCACCATCAGACGTCGCGCTGAACGGCTCATAGACACTTTTTTGGCTTGCCATTTGCCATCCACTTGCGAGGACTCACCCCCGACCAGTAGCGTGCCTGATGGGTGACCAAAGCGTACTTCAGACAACGCTTTGCCACCGGCTGCTTGGTTGACCAGCGTACCTTTAATAGTCGCTGCGGTGCCAATCGCAACCGAAGCTGTACCCATCATGGCATGGTGCAGTTGACCCATGCTCATCGCGCGGGCAAGCAAATCAATATCGCCTGCCTTGACTGCTTTGCCACTAGAGGCGGTATAATCGGCTGGCGGTGCAACCCAAGCAATTTTTGGGGTATGCTGACGGGTTTGAGCTTCTGTTAACTCTGCAATCAGTCCCATTTTAACTGCGCCATGAGCACGGATTTTTTCAAGCTTAGCCAAAATTTCTTGGTTACTGTTGATGTCTTTTTGCAGCTCAGCGCCCGTAAAACCTAAGTCTTTGGCATTTAAAAAAATTGTTGGGATACCTGCATTGATCATCGTGACGTCAAATTCACCGATTTCAGGTACATTAAGTTTGTCAATCAAGTTGCCCGTCGGGAACATATCGCCATCGCTGTCCACAGGGTCGATAAATTCAATTTTGACTTCGGCTGCTGGGAAAGTCACACCATCTAGCTCAAAATCGCCTGTTTCTTGCACCTGACCATCAGTCATGGGTACATGCGCGATGATGGTTTTGCTAATATTCTGCTGCCAAATACGCACTTCACAAATGCCATTTTGGGGCACTTTACTGGCATCCACCAACCCATTGGCAATCGCAAATGAACCGACCGCAGCGGTTAAGTTTCCACAGTTACCTGACCAATCAATCATCGCTTTGTCAATGGCGACCTGACCGAATAAATAATTCACATCATGATCGGCAACGTCTGTTTTTGACAAAATTACCACTTTGGAGGTTGATGATGAGCCATTTCCCAAACCGTCAATTTGCTTACCATACGGATCTGGACTACCCACCACCCGCAGTAAAAAACTATCTCGGGCTTGCCCTGGGGTTTGGCAGCGTTCAGGTAAGTCATCAAGCTTGAAAAAAGTACCTTTTGACGTACCACCGCGCATATAGGTAGCTTTAACAGCGATTTGTGGGGCAAAATGAGCCATGTTCATATCCTTATGGTGGCAGGCAGAGAATTGACGCATCAATTTGTTTTATGTTTAGTCACATTACTACATCAAAACATGCTAAAACAAATTGATGACTGGGTGACATACGTTAAACACATCATCTAACAGTGGTTTACGTTAGTATTGCTCGTTTTTTTCTTCAATGGTTAATTTGACATTGGTGTCGGTTGGGACTTTTTCATGCGATACTGACTTGGTCGATTTGTCTGTACTTGTGCTAGCCGCTGACTTAGTAGCGGTTGATTTGGTATCAGCATTTGCGGTGGTTGACTCAGATTTTTTATCCGATATTTTATCTGCGCTATCTGATGCTGTGTTTTTCTTGTCTGATGTGGTGGTCACGTCAGTCTTGGTTTTTTCGCTGTCGTTTTTTTCACTGTCTGTTTTTGGTTCTTCTGTGGTTTGTTTCTTGACAGGTTTGGTGGTTGAATTTTGGCTGTTGTTGGCAGCGACACTGGGTTTGCTAGTCACTGTTGGTACAACGGGTATGGCGCCTGCCGAAGAACCGGCTAAGGGCGTATTAGATGGCTGGGTCAGCGTTTGCGCTAATGCCGAATTTGCCATAATCTCACCGACTAGCCCAATCACATCGTCGCCTGTGGTGCTATTGACTTGGTAATTGGCGCCACTGGCTGATAACCCAAAGCCAACATTGTTTGCCACCAATGTGCTATTTTGCAGTTGATAACCACGCGACGCGATTTGCTCGGCGGCGACTGGCATTTTTAGACGGGTATAAATTTTATCGGCGTTATCGAGCTGCGCTTGAGGCATATTAAACGACACCGTCGCTTGGCATTTACCATTGCTACCATTCACGCTCTCTAGGTTGATTGCCACTTGCGACAAGCCATTTTGCAAGATAGTCATATCAACCACCGTACCTGCTTGCTGCTGAATGATGTCAGACTGTTTTTTGGCTTGCTGGTCGATGCGATTGACCAGATAACTGTGAATGGCACTGGTTGCCTTCTCATTGTTACAGGCAATATCAGACGTTTCAATTGACTTTTGCTCACTGCTTGCAGCACTGCCAGTTTGCTCGTCTTTTTGCTCATTGCGACTACATCCCACGACGGCTAAGGCAAAACACGCCAACAATAACGGCGTACGCATTTTTTTTGACAACGTATTTTGTGGGAAAATCATAGACATAAGGCACCTTCACGCAGAATTTATTACCATGCCATTATAAAGCAAAGTTTTGCAAATTGGCTAGTTGTTCACTATTATTTATAATAAAATTTAGTTGTAATAATTTTTAGTAGTCATAAAATTTTATTGTCTATTGCGAGCCATCGTATGCGCCATCCAAATCAAACCTATTATTTACTCGGTCATCGTGCTGCTCGGGCTGAACGGCTAGAGAACTGTCAAGACGGATTTGCCTACGTGCAGCAATTGCAAAAACAGGGTAAGCAGCTTGATGGGGTTGAATTTGATATCCAAATGACCGCCGATGGCAAATTTGTGGTGGTACATGATGAAACCTTAAATCGGCTGGCAAGACAACAATCGTGGATTGCTGATAAAACATGGGCGGAATTAGGCGCCATTGTGCAATCGGACTATGAGCGTTTTTCCCAATGTTTTGAACTAGGGTTTTTAAAACATCACCTATTGTTGCTAGACGATTTACCACCCTATCTGCAACACTTTTGCCATATTGAACTGGAAATCAAAACCCATGCCAAAACTCATCCAGCCTTGTTGGTTAAAAATCTGCTTAGGCTATTATCACAAGAAATATGGCAAGCTTTACCCATCACTTTGACCAGTTTTGATACCGATATTTTGTACCAAATTCAAAGCCAACAGCAATTTTTAAACTTTCACTTTCCGACAGGCTTATTACTTGAACCCAAAACACTTGAGCCTAAAATACTTGAACCCGAAACCATGATGGCAAGCCAAATTGCTTTTTTGCCGACGCCTGATGCAGCGGGTAAAAATTTAATATTACAAACCTTTAATCGTGCTTGTGCGTTAGGCTGTAGCCAAGTGGGCATTTATTATGCGCTTATTACCCCAGCCCTGTTGGAAATTGCCAAAATTTATGGCTTAACAGTCACTGCTTGGACGGTAAATGAGGTTGATGTGGCAAAGCGCTTGATTGAGATGGGCGTGGATTGTGTGATTACAGATTATCCTACCCAATTTTTAACCCAATTATATGATTTTAACGTTTAAATTGACCCACTAAATTGACCAATCAGGAGATAACCATGAAACTTGCAGAAGCTTTGTTACGACGTGCTGATATGCAAAAAAAGCTCGCCAGCTTGAAATCGCGCATTGCTGAAAACGTCAAAGTCCAAGACGGCGATACCCCAAGTGAAAACCCGAATGAACTGCTGCTACAAGCCAATCAAATCATGAGCGAGCTGTATGCGTTAATCGACCATATCCATCGCACCAATGCTATCGCTGTCATGCCCGATGGTTCAACCATGCTCAGCACTTTAGTCAAGCGTGATGAACTTGCCGAACGCCATCGCCTGCTGCAAACCGCGATTGATAATGCTAAGACGGAAGGCGATCGCTATAGCTATCGGGAAATCAAATGGCAAAAAGTAATTGAACCCGTCAGACTGCAAAAACAAGCAGATGACATAGCGGTCAAACTTAGAAACTTAAATATCCAATTGCAAGCCGCTAATTGGCAGATTGATTTAGTATAAGCTAGTTTGAAAAAACCCTACAATTTGCTATGATGGATTTGAACATACAGGGCGACTATCAGACCTTGTTTGGCGCGCTGTCCACCGAGAGGTTGAAAACAAATCGGGCACAGCTTGCAGGTCTGCGAGCAAGACCATCCTTTTACTTGTCATGCTCAGCACAGCTTACTAATTAAACTCGCTCACAAGGCGACTTTAGACCTGCACTCATTACTACCGGATATTGACTGTATGTTCACCTTTTTGGTCTAAAATCCTCTGTTTGATGGGGGCAAAACTTTTGCGGTGCATGGGCAAAATACCTAAATGCTCTATCGCTTGGATATGGGCGGCGGTGGGATAGCCTTTATGCTGCTCAATGCCATAATCAGGATACAACTTTGACAACGCCACCATATCTCGGTCACGCGTCACTTTGGCAATGACACTGGCGCCACTGATACACGCATGTTTGCCGTCCCCTTTGACTATCGCTTGCTCATGCGTAATTTGCTGATAATTGGGCAAGTCAAACAACACGGGCAGTTTATTGCCATCCACCATGACGCTAAAAGTCGCTGTTGGGTATTGCGCTAACATTTGCGCCATCACGCCTGCCACCGCTTGCTTCATCCCTAGTAATGTCGCTTGTAAGATGTTGATCTGGTCTATTAAGCTGGCAGAAATTTTGACAACCTGATGCGCGCTTGCGGTTTGTTCAATCAAGGAAAATAACGCTTCTCGTTTTTTTTCTGACAGTTTTTTGGAGTCAGTTAGCGCGCTTAGCGGATGATTGTGGCTAATACTCACGCTATCAGCGGTGGGTAAATCAGTGCTTAGGCTATCTTCTTTGATAGATAAAATTGCCTTATCGAAGATGAGCGCACAAACCACCACATCGCCCAATAACGGCCCTCGCCCGACCTCATCCACGCCAATAATAAAATGCTTTGTCATTTAATTTAGTTCCCAAAATTTGTTACAATGCCTACCATACGGCTATTTTACATTTTTAAGGAAACAATATGAATATTTTAGTCATCGGCACAGGCGGACGTGAGCACGCATTGGCATGGCAATGCGCCAAAGATAGCAAAGTGAGCACGGTTTTTGTTGCCAACGGCAATGCGGGCACAGCGCTTGAACATAAACTACAAAATGTCGATTTAAACGTCAAAGACCATGCGGCGGTGATTCAATTTTGCCAAGACAATGACATTGCCTTTGTATTGGTTGGTCCTGAAGCGCCACTTGTGGCAGGTATGGTCGATGACTTAACAAAAGCAGGTATCAAAGCTTGGGGACCCACGGCGTATTGCGCACAGCTTGAAGGATCAAAAGCCTTTGCCAAAGATTTTATGATCAAACACCATATCCCTACCGCCAAATACCAAACTTTTAGCGATGCAGAACAAGCGATTGCTTATGTGAAAGCCGAAGGCGCGCCGATTGTCATCAAAGCCGATGGTTTAGCCGCAGGTAAAGGCGTGATTGTGGCGATGAGCGAACAAGAAGCCATTGACGCTATCAATGATATGTTATCGGGCAACAAATTTGGTGATGCGGGCAGCCGTGTGGTGATTGAGCAGTTCTTGCAAGGCGAAGAAGCCAGCTTCATCTGTATGATAGATGGCAACCATATCTTGCCAATGGCAACCAGCCAAGATCACAAACGTATTGGCGAAGGTGATACCGGTCTTAATACAGGCGGTATGGGTGCTTACTCACCTGCCCCTGTGGTGACGCAGCAAGTACATGACAAGGTGATTGACCGTGTGATTCAGCCAGTGGTCGATGCCATGAACGAAAATGGCACACCTTATACGGGATTTTTGTACGCAGGCTTGATGATTGATGACCACAATGACCCCTATGTGATTGAGTTTAATTGCCGTTTTGGCGACCCAGAAACACAGCCCATTATGATGCGCCTAAAAGGCTCAATGGTTGACTTGATAGCATTAGGGTTGGATGGCAATCTTCCCAAACAAACCGAGTGGGATGAGCGTCCTGCCTTGGGTGTGGTACTGGCTAGCAAAGGCTATCCAGAAAGCGCGAGCATCGGCGATGTCATCCATGGGTTACCATCACTTGAGTCTCAGTATGGGCAAACGGATATGGATGTCAAAGTTTTCCACGCAGGCACCAAAGCGTTTGATAATGGTGAAATTATCACCAATGGCGGACGCGTACTTTGCGTGACGGCGCTCGGTGACGATATTTTGGATGCGCAAACCAAAGCCTTAGCAGTTTGTGGCGCTATTAGCTTTGATGGTATGCAATATCGCCGTGATATCGGTTGGCGCGCTATTCAATCTAGCGCCGAATAACCAGTAATCAATAGGATGACATTTAGACCTCTAGCCGCTGTGTTAAATCAAGTGGTTACGCCAAGTGGTTACGCTAAGTGTTAATCCGCTTTATTAAAAATCGGTAACAACAATCAAAGCAAATCATGTGTTAAAATGATTTGCTTTTTATTTGGCTTTTTCTTTCAAAAACATTAGGCACCCTGTATGGCAAATCCGCAAAATTACGATAACCAACCGCTTGAACAGCTCAAAACCTCGGCGCTTGACCGTCGGTTATCGATTGCCAAAGCATCGCTCAATATCGGCAGACGATGGGCGACCAATAGCGCCTTTGGATTATTTAAGTCAAAAGAAGAAAAAGCGGTACAAAAACAAGCTTTTATGCGTGAGCAAGCCCAATATTTGGTGGATGAGCTGGGTAAACTCAAAGGCTCGGTGGTCAAAATCGGTCAAATGTTAGCCCTGTACGGGGAGCATTTTTTGCCCCCCGAAATCACAGAAGCCTTACAGACATTGAACAGTCAGACGACTGCTTTTTCATGGTCAATTATCGAATCAGCGCTACGAACCGAATTGGGTGATACCATCCATGAGTTTGATATCGACCATACTCCAATTGGCACCGCCTCACTTTCGCAAGTACATAGAGCAGTTCATAAAGCCACAGGCGAGCAAGTGGTGTTTAAGGTGCAATATCCCAATATCGCCGATGCCGTAGACAGTGATTTGGATTTGTTTCGCCAACTGCTTAAAGTCACCAATGTTGTCCCGCAAACGCGCCAACTCGATGATTGGTTTGAAGAAATTCGTGACCTGCTGCATCATGAAGTCAACTACCTCCTAGAAGCAGACACCACTGAGTTATTTTTTCAGCGTTTTGTTGGGGATAGTCGCTATGTGGTGCCGCGCATCCTCAAAGCTTATAGCACCGATCGGCTGCTATGTATGACCTATGAAGATGGCGTGTCGATTTTGGATGAGCAAGTATTTGCGCTACCCCAAGAAAGACGGAATGCGATTGGGCAGGCGTCGATTGAAATTATGCTACGTGAGATTTTTGAATGGGGGGATATGCAGACCGACCCCAATTTTGGCAACTATCTGATTCGCCTTGCACAAAAGCCTAATACACAGCAGCCTGATACACAGCTTGACCAATTGGTGTTATTGGACTTTGGCGCGATTCGTCAGTTTGATGATAATCTGCTACTCATCGCCCGTAATTTGCTGTTGGCAGGGGTTTTCCACGACCGTGGCAAAATGCGCCAAGCGATTGATCAAGCAGGCGAGCATTTTGAATTCTTTGCTAATCTTAGCGATTCGGTGAAAAATGATATGGTAGAGCTATGTTTACTTGCCAGTGAACCCTTTAGTTTGCCAAGTCGTAATCCGACAATTCCACCCCATGCACTGGATGTACATGGCAATTATATTTGGGCGCAAAGTGATTTACATAACCGTGTCATTAAGCTTGCCAGCCAATCAGCGACCTCAAAATCCTTTAGCGTGCCGCCTAAAGAGCTGATGTTTATTAGCCGTAAATTCATTGGCGCTTATACCTTTATGACGGTGCTTGATGCCAGAACCAAAGCCCATGATTTGATAGCAACCTTCACATCAGAAGATTAGGTGTAAGTTTACCATCAATATCACCGTGCCCAACTTGATAAAGTGTCAAATTTTGCCTGAGATTTTTACTGCTGTTTCCACGTCAGCCAATTGTCAATCACCGCATTGGCGGGATTGATGTTGCTTTGCTCACGCAGCCATTCTGACGTTTGCCGCAAATCTCGCAGCTGCTCGTTATAATTTTTAACCTTTAATGATTGCTGTACCACACGGCAAATATTGTCTGGGTTGGCGTCTTCTTGTAGCAATTCTGGTACGATTTCTCGACCTGCCAGGATATTAGGCAATGCCACATACGGCACTTTGACCAGCCGTTTTGCCAGCCAAAAGGTCATTTTATTGAGTGAATACACCACCACCATCGGTTTACCCAGTAGCATGGCTTCAAGCGTGGCGGTGCCCGATGCGAGCAGCACCAAGTCTGACGCCGCCATCACCCGTTGGCTAAAATCCGCTTGTGTTTCATCACAGCTCACTGTGACATGATGGCGCACCTGCGCTGATTGGGCTTCTAGATATTGCTCTACGATAGTCAGTAGGTGTTGGTTGACCGTTGGCACGATAAAGCATAGCTTATCATCCATAATCAACAGTTGATGAATCGCTTTAAGCATTTTTGGAAAAATCGCATCGATTTCACTGCGTCTTGAGCCTGGCATCACTGCAATGAGATGACTCATCTCAAGCTCGCCCATTTTGACAAAAAACTGATGATAGGTGGGATTATCCCAAATCAATTCACGGCGCAGCTCATCCATGGGCGTTGTAAGTAAATTGTCATCAATGGTCTTGAGGAGTGAATGCCCGACACACACGGCGGGATGATCATGTTTTTGGTACACAGACAACTCAAACGGAAACAAACACAGCACCAAATTGGTCGCGCGTTTGATTTTCTCAATTCGCCCTTCCCGCCATGCCCATATCGATGGGCTGACATATTGCACACAATAAATACCGGCTGATTTTAACCGCTCCCCCAATCGCAAATTAAAATCAGGCGCATCAATGCCGACAAAAATATCGATGGCGTTTTGTTTAAAGGCTGCCAAAATTTCATCACGTGCTTTAAACAAATCTGGCAAATGCTTGACCACTTCCACCAAGCCCATCACTGACAAACGAGACATGTCAATCACTGAGTTAAGCCCTTGTGCCTGCATCTGTGCGCCACCCACGCCCACCCATACAATGTCATCACGCAAATTATTCATCTGGCACATAAAGTCTGCACCCAGCGCATCGCCTGAGACCTCGCCTGCTACGATACCAATGACAATCGGCTGAAACTTAGTTTTTGCAACGTTTTGCGGCAAATTCTGTTCATTTAGGTTAGAAAAGCTCGCTTCGCTGAGGTTAGAAAAGCTGGCTGTGCTTGGGTTAGCAATATCGGTTGCGAGTGCGGCGTTTGCAGCAAGGTCTGAAATGGTTTGTGCAGGGGCGTTAGCGTACATGAGATTAAACAGCCTTGTTTGGTTATAATTTTGAAAAAATATTTTAGGGGTAAACAGATGAAAAGTAAAATCATCAAAAAATTTAAATGACAGTTATTTGTTATTTTGTACTAGTATACTGATACAATAATTGTTATACTATTGCTATAGGATATGCAGCTTACCCAAACATCCAAAAAAACTTTGACCAAACAGATTTTGAACATTGACAAAATATTTTATCAACTGCCAAACTAAAAGTAGGCTTTCCTACTGACTCAAGTAATGACATTATAAATTTTTTGGTTTATAGTGATTTTTTAAATTTTTGCCAACAGCCTGTGAGAATTATGACAACTTTTGCCAAAACTGATATCGCTGATGTAGATAATGTGAATATTGAAGCAATTTTACCGCTAGTGACGCCTGCGGAATTAAAAAACGAACTACCATTGAGCCCCAAAGCTATCGAGACGGTGACCAAAGGTCGTGAAACCGTGCGTAATATTTTAGACGGTAAAGACAAACGTTTATTGATGGTGATTGGTCCCTGCTCGATTCATGACGTCAACGCTGCCCATGAATACGCCGATAAACTGTTGGCTTTATCCAAAGAAATTGAAGACAGTATTTATGTGGTGATGCGTGTGTACTTTGAAAAGCCTCGTACCACAGTGGGCTGGAAAGGCTTAATCAATGACCCAGACATGAATGATAGCTTTGATATCAATAAGGGCTTGCGTGTTGCGCGCAAACTGCTGCTTGATTTGAATGAAAAAGGCTTACCTTGTGCAACCGAAGCGCTTGACCCCAATACACCGCAGTATATCCAAGATTTAATTAGTTGGTCAGCGATTGGCGCACGTACTACTGAGAGTCAGACTCACCGCGAAATGTCTTCAGGTCTGTCTTGTCCAGTCGGCTTTAAGAACGGTACAGATGGCGGTATGACAGTGGCAGTCAATGCCATGCAAGCGGTGAAATCTGGTCATAGCTTTTTAGGTTTATCTGCCGATGGTCTGGTGTCTATCATTCAATCAAAAGGTAATCCATACGGTCATGTGGTGCTTCGCGGCGGTAATGGCAAACCCAACTATGATGCCACTGCCGTTGCCCAAGCAGAAAATGAACTTGCTAAAGGTAAAGTCTCAGGCAAAATCATGATTGACTCAAGCCATGCCAATTCAAATAAAGACCCTTACCTGCAACCGATGGTCATTCAAAATATCGCTGAGCAAATCAAACACGGTAATCGCTCGATTATTGGGATGATGGTTGAAAGTCATCTTAAAGGCGGTCGTCAAGATTTGACCGCGGATTTGAGCCAGCTTGAATATGGCAAGTCTATTACCGATGGCTGTATCGATTGGGATACCACGGTCAAAGCGATGCATGATTTGCGAGATGCGGTGAAAGATGTATTACCCACTCGCGAGTTGAATGATTAAGCTTTTAGCATTTGAATAAATTTAATTAACCGCTATAATGAATTTGTAGCGGTTTTTTTGTTGATGAAATTAGGGTCTAAACATGAGCGAAAAATTTGCTGATATTTTATATTTTGAATATCGACATAATTTGATTCAAAATCAATAATGCGGCGGTTTATCGCTTAACAAATCAAACGGCTGAATTTGCGAGCCTTGCGTTTGAGTTTCCAATTTTTGATAAAGTAGCTGTAATTGCCGTTGTTGGTCAGCAATCAGCTGGCTTTGCTCGGTGACGATATTATCAAGTTTATCCACTGTATCTTCCATAAACAGCACTTGCGTTTGTAAATCAATCAACGCTTGGGTTAATTTTTCCACCATGGTAACCCACCCATTTTCATCGCTTGCCTGTTTTTGGTGATCTTTTTCGCTCATTTAGAATGCCTCATAAGTTTCCCCACAATTTTTTGCCATAAAGTCTGCTACAATAGCCGCATTTTCCTATTATACAAACATTTTTACTAAACTTTGAGAAAGTTATGGCACTGATTCATTTACGAGATATTCATTTGGCATTTGGTATTGCACCGATTTTGGACGGTATTGATTTTAATATCGAACAAGGCGAACGCGTGTGTTTAATTGGGCGCAATGGTGAAGGTAAATCAACTTTGTTTAAGGTGATTAGCGGTCAAGTCAAAGCGGACAGTGGCGAATTCCAAATCAGTGGCAATCTGAAAATTGCCATGCTTGAGCAAGATATTCCAGAAACATCGGGCAAAGTCAGCGACATCGTTATGGCAGGTGCAGGCGATGTGGCAACATGGCTGACAGCCTACGAGCAAGCCAGTGATAAATGTGCCAGTGGTGACATGAAAGCCTGTGAATTAATGTCAGATTTGCAGCATAAAATTGATGATGCCCATGGGTGGGACTTGACCCGTGAAGTACAGACCATGCTGTCCATGATGAATTTGGACGGCGATGCCGATATTAGTGAATTATCGGGCGGTCGCAAACGCCGTGTACTGCTTGCGCGTGCGCTGATTACCAAACCTGATGTGCTACTACTTGACGAGCCGACCAACCATTTGGATGTCGAAAGTATTGAATGGCTTGAGCAATTTTTATTAAACGCGCAAGGATTGACCCTGCTGTTTATCTCGCATGACCGCTCGTTTATTGACAAAATCGCCACCCGCATTGTCGAACTTGACCGCGGTATTCTACGCAGTTATGACGTCACCAAGCAAGCAGGCAATGTCAATAAAGGCTATGCCCGCTACCAAGAACTTAAAGAACAACAACTCAACGCCGAAGAAAAAGCCAATGCCAATTTTGATAAAAAACTGGCTGAAGAGGAAGTGTGGATTCGTCAAGGTATCAAAGCGCGCCGTACCCGCAATGAAGGTCGCGTGCGCGCGTTAAAGGCGCTGCGTGAAGAACGTAAATCCCGCCGTGAGCAAGTCGGACAAGTTAACATCAGCATGAACGATGGCGACAATAGCGGCAAATTGGTTGCCAATGTCAAACATCTCAATCTAGGTTATGGTGATAAGACCTTGGTAAAAGATTTTAACACCAGCATCATGCGTGGTGACCGTATTGGTATTATCGGTAAAAATGGTGTCGGTAAATCCACGCTCATTCATGCGATTTTGGATATTCCGCAGCCTGATATCACCAAATCTGGCTCAGTCAAATTAGGCACCAATCTACAAATCGCCTTTCTTGACCAACTGCGTGACCAACTTGATCTAGAAGCAACTGTGGTACAAAACGTCGCGGAAGGTTCTGATTTTGTAGAAGTGGCGGGTAAAAAGAAACATATCATCGGCTATTTGCAAGATTTCTTATTTGCCCCAGAACGCGCCAGAACGCCGGTCAAAGCCTTGTCAGGCGGCGAGCGTAACCGCGTTTTGCTAGCCAAACAGCTACTAAAACCTGCAAATATCTTGGTACTTGATGAGCCGACCAACGACTTAGATATGGCAACCCTAGAGCTGTTAGAAGAAGCCGTCGATAGCTTTAATGGCACCATCTTACTGATTAGCCATGACCGTACCTTTATGGACAATGTCGTAACATCAACTTGGGTTTTTGATGAAGATAGCGATGGCAATGGTATTGTCAAAGAATATGTGGGCGGCTATCAAGACTATTTGACGCAAAAATCTCGTGAACAAGCGATTAAACCCAAAGCAGACAAATCAGAAAGAACAACAGCAAAGCCCAAAGAAGCCATTAACGCTGATGCACCAAAAACTGATACGGTGAAGAAAAAACTGAGCTACAAAGAACAGCGTGAATTAGACAGTTTACCCAATGAAATCGCGCTACTCGAGCAAGAACAAGCTGAACTTCAAGACAAATTAGCCGATGGCAGCTGGTTTGTGAGCGATATGGCAGCCGCTACCCAAGCCAGTGAACGTCTCAACGAGATTGATGATTTGCTACTTGAAAAAATGGCACGTTGGTCAGAACTTGATGATTAAAATCATTAAATAATCTATGAGGGCAAGGTTATCAATTAACCTTGCTTTTTTTATCTTTTATATTAGTTAATATTTACAATAACCAATATAATGTAATTTATACTTGAAAATAGCCTTTTTGCTCCTATAATTATAGTTATCAATAAGGAGAAAAATCATGGCCATGCAAAATAGCAAGCAAAATAGCAATAAAACTTACCGACAAGTCGACAAAATTCATGCCGCCCCACGCCCCCATTGGGTGGGTGATGGTTTTCATGTCAACCCGATGTTCAATCACATGGTGGGTGATAAACGCACCGACCCTTTTTTAATGCTCGACTATGCAGCAAAACAATATTTTGAACCCAATGCTCAAGCCCCTCGCGGTGTCGGACAACATCCACACAAAGGGTTTGAAACGGTAACTATCGCCTATGCAGGTGAAGTCTCTCACCGTGATTCTAGTGGCGGTGGCGGTACTATTAAGACAGGTGACGTGCAATGGATGACGGCAGGCAATGGCGTGATTCATGAGGAATTTCACTCCCCTGAATTTAGCCAAGCAGGCGGTGATTTTAGTATGGTACAGCTTTGGGTCAATCTACCTGCCAAAGATAAAGCCACGCCTGCCAAATACCAACATCTTGCCAATGATGACATGCCTGTGGTCAGTCTACATGATGATGAAGGACTGCATGCAGGACAAATTAAGGTAATTGCTGGGGAGTTTACCCCTACTGTCAATACCCAAGCTCCTCAGCAGGGTGACAATAAGGCACGCGGCATTGGCACGACTTTTACCCCTATTAACTTGTGGGATATCAGTATTGAACCCAATCGCTCCATAGAAGTCGCGATTTCTCGCACTCACAATTTGTTGTTATTGTCGATGCAAGGCGATGTTATCATCAACGCCGATCACGACCAGCAAGCACACGCCAATCAATTAATCACTTTTGAGATTGAAAGTGGCGAGACGGGCGACGATTTTGTACGCTTAACGGCGGGCAAAGCGGGAGCGAAAATCTTGCTGATGAGTGGTGAACCGATTAATGAGCCGGTGGTGGGTTACGGACCCTTTGTGATGAATAGCCAAGCCGAAATCCGTCAAGCCATCTTAGATTTTAATGCAGGAAAATTTGGCGGTATTCAATAAATTTTTCGGTTAAAAAAAGCGATATCATGGATTTGATATCGCTTTTTTATTACTTATTTATCTTGATTATTTATCTTGGTAGGTGCAAAGATAAGCCGTTTCTTCGTCAATTTTGACTTTGAATTTTTGGTTGGCATCGACAGTAAAGGTTTCATTGGCTTTAAAAGTTTGCCAGTCAGTTTGGTTTGGCAATAGTGCTGAGATAGCCCCGCTAATGACGGTCATGGTTTCAAATTGACTTGTGCCAAATTCGTATTCGCCTACTTTCATCACACCCACGGTCGCAGGTAGGGTGGCTGTTTGAAAACCGATTGATGCCACATTGCCATCAAAATATTGATTGACTTTTAGCATAGTTACTCCTCAAAATTAGCTACTATAAACCGATTATCATAAACTTTTTTGACCAATTATCAATCCTATTTTCCAAAAAATGCTGGCAAAACTGCCAAAATCTGGCAAATACTTTTACCGCAATTTTTGTAGTATTTTTATATCAATTATTCCTTAACAATTAAAATTTCCTATTTTTGTGCTATATTCAATTTTTTTACCACAGTTGTTATGTTTGTACGCATTTGGCTTGTATTAATTGAGGTTATTGCTCTATGTATGTTAAATATTCGTCGTCTATCGTTGCTTTATCGCTCTGTTTGTCGCATCGTTTTGCTGGTCAAAAACTGGCATTACCTGTCAGTTTAGCGGCATTGTTGGCAGCTTGTTCATCAGCACCTATTCAAACCCAACCCCAAAAATTACCAGGTACGTTGCCGACTGCCCCTGTGGTCATTACAGTACCCCCGAAGGTCACGCCTGTGCCACCTGTGACTGTTCCAACCAATCAATACAGCAGCTTCTATCAGTGGAAATCGGATTTTATTGAACGCGCTGTGCAAAAAGGTTACCCCCGTGCTGATGTTGAACGCTTGCTGTCTAGTGCCAACTATAGCGAGCAAGTGGTGTCACTGGATAAAGGACAGCCCGAATTTGCCAAAATGCCTTGGGAATATATCGATGGTGCCGCGTCGAGTGGTCGTGTCAGTGGGGGTCAGCGCAATTTTGCCAGCCAAAGCGCGCTACTTGATCGCATTGAAAATCAGTATGGTGTGCCGGCCTCTATTGTGACTGCCATTTGGGGCATGGAATCTTCTTACGGTCAAGGCACAGGCAACTCATCACTGGTCAATAGTTTGGCGACCCTGGCATATGATGGTCGCCGCCGCAGTTTTGCAGAGGATCAGCTACTAGCGCTGTTGTCGCTGCTTGAGCGTGGTGATATTGATTGGTCGCAACTGCGCGGCTCTTGGGCAGGTGGCATGGGACATACCCAATTTATTCCCAAAACTTGGTTAGATGAAGCAGTAGATGGCAATGGTGATGGTCATCGTAACCCTTGGCATACAGCTGATGCGTTAGCTTCTACCGCAAGCTATCTTAAAAATGCCGGCTGGCAGCGTGGTATGGGCTCGTACTATGAGGTACGATTACCAAATGGTTTCGATTATCGCCAGGTCAGTACCAAAAAAACCATGGCAGACTGGCAAAATTTAGGTGTTCAATTTATCACCCCAAATGCGCCCATGGATGCGCTGGCAGAATTGTGGCTCCCTGCAGGTAAAGAGGGTCCTGCGATTTTATTAACCAAAAATTTTGATGCCATTAAGGTATACAATAATTCCTCCAATTACGCCATGGGGGTAAGCTTACTTGCCAAAGCCATTATCGGGCAGCCAGGTTTACAGCAATCTTGGCCGCGCTATGAGCAGCCACTTGCTACTTATGAAGTACGCCAACTTCAACAGCGTTTGACGGCAATGGGCTATGATACTAAAGGGTCAGATGGCGTCGTAGGCACCAATACCAAATTAGCATTTCAGCGCTGGCAAGCCGACCACAACCAAATCCCAGATGGATTTATCTCAAAACGCTCGGCAAGCGGGCTGATTAATTAATGCATTTATTCATAAAAAAGCCACCGAATGATTCAGGTGGCTTTTTTATTTAATTATCCATACTAAATTCTTCAGCGTAGCTATTCCAACCAAGTTTGGTACGGCAAGCTTCAAAAAAATCCACCCCAGGTGGGTGTAATAACGTGAGTTTGTTCGGATGCTTGTGAATCACTAAACGCTGGTTTTGGTTAAGCGGCACCGATGGTTTCCCATCTGCACTCACCATCGGCTGGGTGCGGTTATCTTTATGGATGCGGATTTTGATTTCGCTGTTGCCGCTGACCACAATCGGGCGGCTTGATAAGGTATGTGGATGCATAGGCACCAGACAAATGGCATCCATACTAGGATGAATAATCGGCCCGCCACCTGATAGCGCATAAGCGGTGGAACCCGTCGGTGTGGAGGCAATCAGACCATCACTGTGCTGACGATAGACATTAAGCCCATCAATTTTTAAATGAAAATCTAGCATATGCACTGACTTGCCTGCATGCAGCACAATGTCATTTAGCGCCATATCTTCATAAATCACATGTGCACCTTGACGGATTTCCATCTTTAGCAAGAATCGATCTTCAAGCTGATAATGACCTTGTAAAATACTGGTCAATTTTACGTTTAAATCATCAGGATAAATGTCAGTTAAAAACCCTAAACGTCCGCGGTTCACCCCCACTACTGGCACTTTGTGTTTGACGAGTACTTGCGCCGCATGTAGCAGCGAGCCATCACCACCGACCACAATGACCAAATCACAAGCACCGCCGAGCAAACTACGCTCAATCGTAGCAATCTCGCCTAGGCGTGCAAAATCTAATGCCGGCAACCGTGCCGTTTGATGGTCAATTAATAAAGGCAACCCTTGCTCATGAAAAAAGTCACAAATTTGGTAGATACTTTGAATGACACTTGGCTTGTTGGCACGACCCATAATGCCGATACGCCCAAAGGCAGGATTGGGAATAAGTGTGGACGTCATAGCAGAAAATTAACTGATAAAGATTGAACTATTTTATCACAGCTTACTGGCTCACGTTATGCCCAATCAGTATTTTATATTACAAAATTGCTAACCTTCGTTGTGCAGTTAATGTATACAAACTCATTGCTATTTGCTAATTTAAGGTAATTAACATATAGCTAAATTTTGAAATTTTTTAACGCTTGGGAGCAAATTTTTATGGCAAATCCGATTATATCTCGCGCTGAACTTGCGGTTAGCACGACACCGATGACGGTCAAAGGGGTTATCCGAAAAACCTCTTTTCTGTTAGGTTTGACGACCTTATCGGGTGTTGGTTTTTTTGGCTATTGCCTAGCTAGTGGCGTCACTTCAGGTTTTGTTAGTGTAGCAGCTTTAGCCAGTATCTTGGTGGCTTTTGTATTGAGTATGGTGATTATCTCAAAACCCCACATAGCTAAAACATTGGCAATTCCCTATGCAATTTTAGAGGGCATCGTGATTGGCGCGATTTCCCTGTTTGCGAGTATTAAGTTTCCCACAGTTGCCCCGACTGCTCTAGTCGCAACTTTTGTAACCGCTGCCGTAATGCTAGCGCTTTATCGCAGTGGCGTGATTAAAGTGACCGAAAAATTTCGTTCTGTGATGATGTCGGCTGTGATTGCTATCATGCTGGTGTATCTGGTACAAATCGGGTTTAGCCTCTTTGGTAGCTCACTGCCGTATTTGTTTAGCGGTGGCGTGGTGGCTATTGGTTTTAGCTTGCTGGTGATTGTGATTGCATCACTGAGCCTGTTATTAGATTTTGACAGTGTTGAGCGAGCTTATGCCGCAGGGGTGGATGAAAGCTATGAATGGGTACTAAGCGTTGGTATCTTATCAACACTGGTATGGATGTATATTGAATTTGTACGTTTACTACGTTCACTGCAAAACTAATTTTTATCAAATAAAAAAACACGGTTTAAAATACCGTGTTTTTTTATGGCTTGCAGTTTAAGGTAGTAGTCGTTCCATCACCCATTGGTCGCCATCTAGCGAATAGACGATGCGGTCGTGCATACGATTGGCTCTACCCTGCCAAAATTCGATTTTCTCTACCGTCAGCAGATAGCCACCCCAAAATTCTGGTAAAGGGATTGGGTTGCCCTCATACTGCACAGTTAATTGGGCAAATTTGTCTTCCATTACCTCGCGGCTGGCAACCACGCTGCTTTGTGGCTCGCTGACCCAAGCAGCTAGTTGGCTATCACGGGGACGGCTATGAAAATACTGAGCGGATTGTTCACGGCTAACCTTTTGTACAGCGCCGGTAAGACGGATTTGTCTTTCTAAGCTTGGCCAAAAAAATAATGCTTCAGCATTGGGGTTGGTCGCCAAATCACAGCCTTTGGCACTGTCGTAATTGGTATAAAACACGAGGCCAATGCCCGTGTTATCCAATTGGATAATTTCACGCATCAGTAAAGTGCGCACACTTGGCTGCCTATCACGTCCACAAGTCGCCAGTGAAAACGCATACGCTTCTCCTTGCTTGCTATCAATCGCTTGCTGCACCCAAGTTTGTAGCAAGCCAAACGGCTGCTCCGGCAAGTGTGATTCGATAAGCTCGCCTTGTTCATACGATAATCGTTGACTGGTAAAATCAATACTCATTTTTTATCCTTATGAAATGTCAACTTTACGCCATCACTTGGCGTACTTTTTCAGCAAGTTCATTGGCTAGCATATCGCACTCAATCTCATCATCGCTTTCGACCATCACCCGAATTAATGGCTCTGTACCTGATTGACGAATCAGTAAACGACCCCGTCCTGTCAATTTTTCTTCGGCAGCTTTAAACGCATTTGCCAATTCTGGGAAGGTATAGGGATCTTGTTTTTGCGCCAATCTGACATTGACCAATTTTTGTGGGAGCTGGGTATAACCCTTCATCAGCTCTGATAATGATTGTTTGCTCTGCGCCATCACCGCAAGCACTTGTAGACCTGCCACAATGGCATCGCCCGTACTGGCTTTATCTAGCGTTAAAATATGACCCGATGACTCACCGCCCAGTACCCAGCGATTTTTCTCAAGCCCTTGCATGACATAGCGGTCGCCAACTTTGGCGCGCTCAAAGGCAATGCCCGCTTTATCAAACGCTAATTGCAGACCCATGTTGGTCATCAAGGTACCTACCACGCCATCGACTTGTTGCTCTGCTTGGGTGGCTAAAATATATAAGATGCCGTCACCATCAACCAACTCGCCTTTTTCGTTGACCATGATGATACGGTCGCCATCGCCATCTAAAGCAATACCCACTTGGGCATCATGGTCAAGCACCGCTTGTTGCAAGTTTGCCGGATGGGTAGAGCCGACATTGTCGTTGATATTAATGCCATCGGGTTTATCGCCAATGGCAATTACGCTAGCACCTAACTCACGTAATACACGGGGTGCGACGCTGTATCCTGCGCCATTGGCACAGTCAACGACAATTTTTAGGGCATTTAAATTTAGGTTGTAGGGGAAAGTGCCCTTACAAAACTCGATATAGCGACCTTTGGCATCCTCCACACGATAACTTTTGCCTAGCGCTTCTGGAGTGTCAATGACGACATTGATATCTTTGATTTCATCAATTTTTTCATTGATGGCTTGCTGAATTTCATCTGACAGCTTTTTGCCTTCATTGGAGAAAAATTTGATACCGTTGTCATAAAACGGATTGTGGGATGCGGATATCACTACGCCCGCATCAGCGTGAAAACTTCGGGTCAAATGCGCGATGGCAGGAGTTGGAATAGTGCCTAGCATATGTACATCTACGCCTGCGGCGTTAAACCCTGCTTGCAGACAGGCTTCAATAACATAGCCAGAAAGCCGTGTATCTTTACCAATGACGACATTGGGACGATGATTTTCATTCGGGGCTGCTTGGTTGGCTAGCAGCACTTTACCCGTGGCATAGCCTAATTTGATTAAAAACTGCGGATGTATCGGAAATTCCCCAAACTTACCACGAATACCATCAGTACCAAAATAACTCATTTAATTCTCCTTTATCGCCCATTGTTGTTATCACAATATAAAATTTTAGCATAGCAAAATTTCACGCATGTTGCGACATCTGTTTGTTTTTATGGGTGATGGCGCAACACGTTACTTTAGGCTATAAAAACTTTGGGCAATAAATTGGGCTATAAAAAAACTGGGTAGTTAACCCAGTTTTAGCGCAATCAACCTATCACTTAGTTTACACGGTAATTAGGGGCTTCTTTGGTGATTTGTACGTCATGTACGTGAGATTCTTTCATGCCGGCCGAAGTCACACGCACAAATTGTGGTTTGCTACGCATTTCTTCAATATTGGCACAGCCTGTGTAACCCATTGACGAACGTAAGCCACCGGCTAATTGGTTGATGATACCATTCATTGGACCTTTGTAAGGGACGCGACCTTCGATACCTTCAGGTACCAATTTTTCTACCCCTTCTTTGGCGTCTTGGAAATAACGATCAGATGAACCATTTTGTCCTGACATCGCACCTAGCGAACCCATACCACGGTAGGCTTTGTAGTAGCGACCTTGGAATAGCTCCACTTCCCCTGGCGCTTCTTCGGTACCTGCAAGTAAAGAACCCACCATGATACAAGAGGCACCCGCTGCTAACGCTTTTGCCATATCGCCTGAAAAACGGATACCACCATCGGCTATCAGTGGAATATCATTTTTTAGCGCATCAGCCACGTTGCTAATCGCTGAAATTTGCGGCACGCCGATACCTGCGATGATACGCGTGGTACAGATAGAGCCCGGACCGATACCCACTTTGACCGCATCGGCACCCGCATCACGCAACACGAGTGCCGCATCAGCAGTGGCGATATTACCGCCAATCACTTGGATGTTTGGATAGTTCTTTTTCACCCAAGCCACGCGATCAATGACGCCTTTTGAATGACCATGTGCGGTATCTACGACAATCACGTCGACATCGGCAGCGATGAGCGCTTCAACGCGGGCTTCTGTGTCCGCCCCCGTACCTACTGCCGCGCCAACACGTAAGCGACCTTTGCTATCGCGGCAAGCATTTGGGTTGTTTTCAGCTTTGGTGAAATCATTGACAGTAATCAAGCCTTTTAATTGAAAATTGTCGTCCACAACAATCACTTTTTCGATGCGGTGTTCGTGTAGCAAACGTTTGATATTCTCTGTAGGCTCGCCTTCTTTGACTGTCACCAATTTTTCTTTTGGGGTCATGATATTGCGAACAGGCTGGCTTAGGTTGTTTTCAAAACGGATATCACGGTGAGTGACGATACCGACCACTTGGTTACCTTCTACCACAGGCACACCGCTGATTTTGTTTTCTTTGGTGATACGGAGCAGTTCTCCCACACTGGTATCGGGTGATACACTGATAGGATCAACAACCGTACCGGCTTCAAATTTTTTCACCCGGCGTACTTGCATGGCTTGTAAATCAATGTCCATGTTTTTGTGCAAAATACCCATACCGCCAAGCTGAGCAATGGTAATCGCCATTTGCGATTCAGTCACAGTATCCATCGCAGCAGATACGATGGGTAAGTTTAGCTCAATACCGCGTGTCAAACGGGTTTTTAAATCTACCATCTTAGGCAAGACTTCAGAATAAGCAGGTAGTAGCAGCACATCATCAAAGGTAAGTGCTTCATCAACGATTCGTAACATAAAGACCTCGGAGTAGTTAAGCGTAGTTAAATAGTAATTAAAATTTTGTCGTGGTGAAAAATTTGACAGCCAAAAAACCGCAAAAGGCTGAACAGTTCCCTGCCCAGCCTTGTGGTTTAGTCTGTTGTCAGCTTAAATCGCAATTGACACCATCTTTTATTTAAGTTTTAAATTAACCGCCTATTTTAGATAAAAAACATGTCTATTGCAATCATTTTTCTAAATTACACCGAGATAAAGCGCATATAAGCTTACATAGCGGGCGGTCTTGGCAATCGTCACCAACAGCAAAAAGCGCCAAAACCGTTCACCGAACACACCGGCAAACAACGTAATCGGATCACCGATCATGGGTGCCCAGCTAGCAAGCAATGACCAAAACCCATATTTTTGATAGACACGCTTGGCTTTGGCAAGCTTGACAGCCGATACCGGAAACCAAGGCTTGTCATAAAAGCGGTCGATCTGACGCCCAAGCCAAAAATTGACACACGAACCCAATACATTACCAACGCTTGCCACCACCAATAGCAGCCAAGCCTTATAGTGTCCCTTGGCCAATAAGGTGACAAGCACCGCCTCAGATTGCATGGGCAATAGGGTTGCCGAGCCAAAGGCGGCTAACCATAGGAACCAATAAGCCAATTACACGCGGCGCCAAGTCGTGCCATTTTTACCGTCTTCTAGTTCAATGCCTTGTGCTTTTAGGTCACTGCGGATTTGGTCGGCTTTGGCAAAGTCTTTGTCCGCTTTGGCTTGCTTGCGCGCTTCGATGAATGCTTCAATCTCGCTATCACTTAACCCGGCCGTTTCGCCCACTTTCGCTTGTAAAAAATCGGTTGGATTAAGCTGCAAGATATTGAGCGGTTGTGCCAAATCTTTTAGCAATGTTGCCAATGCTAGCGCCTGGGCATTGCCTTCAGCGGTTTCGAGATTGACCGCTTTGTTGATTTCACGCGCTAGACTAAATAATACGCTCACCGCCCCTGCACTGTTAAAATCATCGCACATGGCTTGATTAAAAGGGGTTTCAAATGGGGTTTTATCAATCTCACCCGCTGGTTGGGTCAGGTTTTCTACAGATTTTAAGACTTGATACAGACGCGTGAGGCTAGTTTGGGCTTCTTTAAGCGCGCTATCCGAGAAATTCACTGGACTGCGATAATGACTCGATAAAATAAAGAAGCGAATGGTCTCTGGGTGAAACTGCCCCATCACATCGCGAATGGTAAAGAAATTACCCAGTGATTTTGACATTTTCTCACCGTCAACATTGATAAAGCCCACGTGCATCCAGTTGTTGGCATAGGTTTTACCGGTTGCGCCTTCAGATTGGGCAATTTCGTTCTCGTGGTGCGGAAATTGCAAATCATGCCCGCCGCCGTGGATATCGAAGGTATCGCCCAAGCAGCAGGTACTCATCGCCGAGCATTCGATATGCCAACCTGGGCGACCCATACCCCAAGGCGATTGCCATTTGGTCTCAGATGGCTCTGTTTGTTTGGCAGATTTCCACAATACAAAGTCAAACGGATTTTTTTTGTCTGTCTCAACATTCACCCGCTCACTGGCACCCGCTTGCATATCGGATAGGCGACGTTTTGAGAGTTTGCCATACTCAGCAAAATTTTCGACCGCATAATAGACATCGCCCGTTGCGCCTTGATAGGCTAACTTTTTGCTTTCCAGCGTTTGGATTAGATGTTGCATCTGTGGGATAAAATCCGTGGCTTTTGGCTCACTGTTAGGACGCTCACAGCCCAGATTATCAGCATCTTCATGCATGGCTTTGATAAAGCGGTCTGTCAACTGATAGATACTTTCGCCATTGTCCTTAGCACGGTTAATAATTTTGTCATCAATATCGGTAATATTACGCACATAGTTGACATCATAGCCAATATGACGCAGCCAGCGCACAACCACGTCAAAGCCGACCATGACCCGTGCATGACCAATGTGGCAATAATCATACACCGTCATCCCACATACATACATGCCAACTTTGCCTGCTTCTAAGGGCGTGAATGGGCGTTTTTGTCCACTCATCGAGTCATATATGGTAATCGGCATGGGCTGTGTCAGCTGGGTCATGGGATAGTCACCTGTGCAAGTTGGATAAAAAAGACAATCGGTTATCATACCGAAATTTTGTTAAAAGTGCTATGATTTGGCATATTTCACACTTTAAGGTCTCTATAATGGGCAATCGATTATCAAAGATTTACACCCGAACGGGCGATGACGGCACCACTGGCATGGCGAATGGTTCACGGGTGTCTAAGGCAGACTTACGCTTTGACGCCATGGGCAAAATTGACTTATTAAACTCCCAAATCGGTTTATTGCGGGGCTATCTTAGTCAAGATAACCATACTCAAAATAGCCAAAACCAACCTAACCATTCCCAATTTGATGCTAAGCTAAGCCGCTTGCAGCACCAGCTTTTCAATCTAGGGGGTGAACTTGCTATGCCCGAATACCGCGGGATTTTGGCAGAGTATGCGACAGAGCTGGAAAATCAAATTGATGAGTGGAACACCCATTTACCACCCCTCAAAGATTTTATTTTGCCTGCAGGCACCATTGTGACTAGCCAAGTGCATATCGCTCGCTGCTATTGCCGAGACGCTGAGCGCCTACTCGTGGCATTAAATTCGCGGGATGATAATGTCTCACCAATTAGTCTGCAGTTTATCAATCGTCTATCCGATTGGCTGTTTGTATTGGCGCGCGTCGTTGCTCGGTTGGATGACGGTCAAGAAGTGCTTTGGGATAAAGCCACCCTGTCATAACTCTATCACGATACTTTAAAAACGCTATCCGTTAAAAACACCATACTTAAAAAGCCATGCTGCAATTTGACCAACTGTCCTACCAAATCGACCATCGAACACTCGTCAATCATGTTTCAGGTGAAATCCATGACCATGACTTTATTGTCATCACAGGACAGTCTGGCAGTGGCAAATCGTTACTGCTAAAGCTATTAGCAAGCCTATTACCTAAGTCAGCAGGTCACATTACCTTAAACGGCAAAAATTTGACCGATTTGACGCCGGCTATTTGGCGCTCACAGGTTGCCTATATTGCGCAACTAAGTGAGATGATTGAGGGCAGCGTCTTAGACAACTTGAGCCTGCCCTTTAGCTTTGCACTTTATAAAGACAAAAAAATCGATGTATCTTGGCACGAGCAGCAGCTAGTTAACCTTGGCAAATCACCGCAGTTTTTACAGCAAGATAGCCGCAGCTTATCGGGTGGCGAAAAACAGCTCGTCAATTTATTACGCACGCTACAATTGCACCCGACCATTTTATTACTCGATGAGCCTACCGCCTCCCTTGATGCCACCACCACCCAGCAAGTCGAAACATTGATTAACCACTGGTATCAGTCCACCCCCAATGCCACCGTCGTGTGGATCAGCCATGAGCCGACCCAAATTCAGCGCTTATTGGCGATTGGCACTAGCCACTGGACGATGGCTGATGGTCAATTAAGCAATCACAAGTTAACGGTGGATAGCAAAGCACTCGCATCCGTATCACAAGGCAATCAGCCATGATGATGTTAGCCATCACCATGCCCGCTATCTCCTACCTACAAGTAGCGCTGGCAAGCCTGGCATTATTACTGGTGATGGCAATCAGTGTTTGGTTGAAACTGGGTATCGTCAAATCCCTGCTCATTGCAAGTTTTCGCACGGTGGTTCAACTAAGCTTAATTGGACTGGTACTTGCGTGGATTTTTGCCAGAGAGCAATGGTATGAAGTGTTGGCAATTTTGACTTTTATGTCGATTATCGCTAGTATCGCTGCCAAAAATCGGGTTAAAAAGCCTTATCAAGGTTTATTTTGGGATACGGCGTTGGCGGTGTTTGTCAGTAGTTGGGTGGTAGCTATATTTGGTGGTGGGTGGGTGCTGTCAGACAACGCAGCTACATGGTTTCGTCCGCAAGTCATGATACCGTTATTGGGGCTGATTTTAGGTAATTCATTGACCGCTGTCTCACTCTCTATGAACCAACTTGTCAGCAGTTTTCATCGCGAACAAAGTATGATTAATACCTATTTGGCATTGTCCGCCACGCCTTGGGAAACCGCAAAACCCTATGTCATTGCTGCCATTCAAAATGGTATCACACCGACGATTAACAGCATGATGGTGGTGGGGTTAGTGAGCTTGCCGGGTATGATGACAGGACAAATTTTGGCAGGCGCAGACCCGCACCAAGCCGTGCTTTATCAAATTATTACCCTGTTTTTAATTGCCACCAGCAGTACATTAGGGTGTACAATAGCGACTTTGCTGATTTTTCGACGGTTTTTTAACCCGGAGTGGCAGTTTGTCATTCCACCCACTGCTAACACTTCTCATTAACCGTTAATTGGCTATCTTTCATTTATTTACTAAAAATTCTAATGACCCTGCAAAATTTCTTATTTTTTTTAATCAGTACTTGCCTTATCTCGGCAGCGCCTGGCTCTAATATGCTATTAGCGTTCCAATTTGGTGTCAATTATGGCATCAAAAAAACCCTGTGGACGTTGGCAGGGCTGAGCATGGGTTTATTTATTTTATTGACAACGTCACTGTTAGGGCTAGGGCTTATCAGTACCAACGCGCCTGTTTTACTGACCATTATCAAAGTCGTGGGCGCGCTGTATTTAGCCTATCTTGGGATAAAATCTTGGCGCCAAGCTGACAGCGAATTGCACAGTGACCAGTTACAGGTGATACCGACCCCCGCGCAACTGTTTAAAACAGGGATTTGGGTGTCGTTGTCCAACCCCAAGGCGATTTTGTTTTTTGCCGCATTTTTCCCCAAATTTATCAACTTTTCCGCGCCTCTACTGCCGCAATACCTCATGCTCACGGTGGGTTTTTTTATGATTGAGATAACTTGGCAACTGGTTTATACCATGAGTGGCAAAAAACTGTCGGATTGGCTGCAATTTGGCAATCGCTTGATGTGGCTTAATCGCTTATGTGGCTTGATATTTATTATCATCGCCATCGCGCTTATTACTGAGATTTTTTGGCATTAGGTTCAAAAAAAATAGTGACGGGCGATATCGACAATCAATTTGAGCGCTATGAGGGTGAGTAGATACGGCAGGATTTTTTCTAGCCAGTCTAAACGGATTTTATGGCGCAGTCGGGTACCAAGCCATGAGCCTACAGTTGCCATGATGACCATCATCACTAGCAATTGCCAATAATCGGCAAACACAAATCCCATCGCCACATAAACTATCAATTTAGCGGTATGCACCACCGTCATCATCAAGGCGCCCGTAGTAACGACGACATTGTTATCATCATAGTACTTATTGAGCATGGCGATATTGAGCGGACCCGGTGTGCCAACAAACACGCCCAAGCCCGTTTGTGCAAATCCTACTAAAAAGAAACTTTCAAAACGGCGAATCACTCGGTTAAAAGTGCTTGACCAAGTTATTAGTAAGATATAAATGCCGATAAATAACGGAATAAGCTCTAAATGGATAAAGCGAACTAACACGCCAAATACCAACAGTCCCGTCAATGAGCCCGCCAAAAATTGCCAAAAATAGGTAAAGTCTAGGGCATCCCGACCAAACCAAGCGCGCGTGGCATTACTGACAAGCTGGGTCACGCCATGCACTGGCACAATCGCTGCTGCAGGCACAAAAAATGGCATCAGTCCAATGAGTATCATGCCGCCGCCCACGCCTGTGATAGCGGTTAGAGCAGAGGTTAATAAATTGGCTAAGGCGAGTAAGCTATCATTCAGCATTTTTTACCCTAAAATAAAAAACCCGACATCACATCGGGTTTTTTGATGAATAAGGGTTAGGCATCGTACGGGTCGCGTAGCACGATGGTTTCGGCACGGTCAGGACCTGTTGAGATAATGTCAACGGGACACTCGATAAGCTGCTCAATGCGCTTGATATAAGCTTTGGCATTTTCAGGTAGCTTGTCATACTCTGTCACGCCCACGGTGCTCGTTTTCCAGCCTGGCAAAGTTTCATAGATAGGTTTCACGTTCTCGTAAAACTCCGCATCGCTAGAGCCGCAAACTTCCCCACTTGGCAACTCATAACCTGTGCAGATATTGAGCTGTTCAAGGTCATCTAACACATCAAGCTTGGTCAAGCAGATACCAGATAGGGAGTTTAGTACCACAGCACGGCGTAGAATCGCTGCATCAAACCAACCACAACGACGGGCGCGGCCCGTGGTAGCACCAAATTCTTGACCCACAGTACCGATGTGCTCACCGATATCATCAAATAGCTCAGTTGGGAAGGGACCCGCCCCCACGCGTGTGGTGTAAGCTTTGGTGATACCCAATACGTAGTCAAAGTACAAGGGTCCAAGACCGGTGCCCGTCGCCACGCCGCCAGCTGTGGTATTTGAGCTGGTAACGAAGGGATAAGTGCCGTGGTCAACGTCAAGCAACGTACCTTGCGCGCCTTCAAACATTAAGTTTTTGCCTTCTTTGCATAGCTTGTCAAGCTCGCCCGTCACATCAGCCACCAAGTCTTTTAGCGCATCACGCCATTCTTCTGCCAGCTTTAAGGTCGCCTCAAAATCGACTGCGTCCACCCCATAGTATTGGGTCAAGGCAAAGTTATGGAACTCAAGGTTAGTTTTTAGTTTATCGGCAAAGTCAGCTCGCAACAAATCAGCAAAACGCAATGCACGGCGCGCTACTTTATCTTCGTACGCAGGGCCGATACCACGACCGGTCGTGCCAATTTTGTTGTTGCCGCGTTTGATTTCACGGGCTTGGTCAAGCGCTACATGCTGTGGCATGATCAGTGGGCAGTTGGGCGAAATACGAAGTCGCTCACGCACAGGCACGCCTGCTTCAACCAGTGATTGCATTTCTTTTAATAGCGCATCTGGGGCTAGCACCACGCCATTACCGATGTAGCAAGTGACACCTTCACGTAGAATACCCGATGGAATCAAATGTAATACGGTTTTTTTACCGCCAACGACTAAAGTGTGACCAGCATTATGACCGCCTTGATAGCGCGCCACCGCACTGGCTTTTTCAGTCAATAAGTCAACGATTTTGCCTTTACCCTCATCGCCCCACTGGCTACCAAGGACAACGACGTTTTTTCCCGTATGTTTCATGATAAGTCACCTTTTATCAAAGTAATTGCTAAAAACAAGTTTACAACAGCTTAAAAATTAATTTTCTGCCAAATGCTCTAAGTACCAAACCCCATTCGCTACTTGCAAACGATGGGTGGTTTGCTCAGGTTCATCGGTTTCATCCAGCGCAATCATCACCCGATGCCCTTCTTGGCGTAGTGAGTCAATCGCTTGTTTGAGCGCTGGCGCATCAGGATGATTGGGTACATGTAAAATAGTTTGTACATGGCTATAAGGTACCACGGTAAAAGGCTGCTCATGTACCTGGATATGATTTTGCCAACGGTTTAGCTCGCAGCTAAAGCCAACGCCGGAACGCACGGCATCGGTATTATCAACTTCATGATGAAAATGGTTGCTAAAACGACCACCACGAATCAGCGGCAATGACTCATCTGCCACGTACACATTAAAGACAACGCCTGTATGATAGTGATATCCCAATCCTGTGACATCGACACTGACGTTGGCATCCCAGTGGTCTTCAAGATAGCTCACCAAATAAGTCAAATCAGACAAGGCTTTGGCAATGATAGCATCGTGTTTGGCTTGACTTGAGAGCCGTTCGCTCAGTTTTTGCAAGTCATTACCTGCCTCGCCTAGCACATAAAAATCGTTGGCAAGTTCGCCAAACTGGCTCATTTTGCTGGTCAAAAGTTTCAGCTCAGGTAACGCTTTATTGGCATAGAGCTCAATGAGTTTTTCTTGCAGATACGTAGGTACACTGGCAAGCTGGCAAAGCTGCTGAAAAATCGCCACATGACCAATATCAATATGCGAGCGTGCAATCACATCCGTGCTATCTAACAAGGTAAATAGCACATCTAATAGCTCCACTTCACTGGCTAGTGAGTCGGTACCAAAAATCTCAGCCCCCAACTGTAGCGGGGTGCGCGAACCAAATAAGCCCTTTGGCATGGTATAGATTACATGCCCTGCATAACAATAGCGGGAAATTGATTTTGATGGGTTACTAGTGTCTTGATTATTGTGTAGACGCGCATCAATCCGCGCAATTTGTGGGGTGATATCTGCGCGTACCCCCATGAGCCGACCGGTTAGCTGATCAATGATTTTAAAAGTTTGTAATTTAACATCTTCAGACGCATAGCCGAGCAAGCTTTCGGTATATTCAATCATAGGCGGGCTAATAAATTCATAGCCATGGCTGATTAAAATACGGGTCAATTGATAACGCAGGGTTTCTTGCTTTACCGCTTCGGTTGATAGTAAGTCGACAACCCCATCGGGTAATAGCCAAGTATTTTTTGTATTAAGATAAAAAGCAGACTGATTTGCCACATTTGTGGAATTTGATGCTAAATTTGACACAATAAATCCTAAGGATGATTAAATGATATATCACTAGACATGACAACAAGCGGCCATATGAAAACATAGACCATGAATTACCATGTAAAATCATAGAATAATCGATGAGAAGGGCACTTACAAAAATAAAATAAGCAAAGAATAAAATAAGGGCACTTTTCCTTTTCATTGTATCATAGCTTCACTGGGGTTAGGCATTTTTTTATTGCCCAATTTTTTATGCTAAACTCCTATAAAATTTTTTGAAACTTATTTATTAAAACTTACAGCCATGCAACCAGTATAGGGAAATCCAATTCACCCATGAAACTCTTTGTCTCAACTACTTCCCCTTTCGCCCGTCTCGTGATGGTCGCCTGTTTACGCCAGCAAATCGATGCCGAGCTTATATTTGTCATGCCTTGGGAAAACCCACAAGAATTATTAGCGGTCAACCCTTTTAGCCAAGTACCTGCCCTGCTCACCGATAATCAATTACTCATCACCGAAAGCAGTGTGATTTTGGCGCATCTGATGCCGCAAATTTTCGCTGATGAAAAATCTGCCGCTTTAACAAGCCTGAGCCTTGGCATTATCAATCAAGCTGTTCGCGCCTTTGCCACCGAGCGCTTTCAGCCAGCAAGTGCTGCCCCACATCCATTTATTGAGCGCTCAACTAGTCTATTGTCGAATTTACTCCCCAATGCACCACAGCTCGATGCACAAAGCGATGCGCTCGGCCAAATCTTTTTTGGCATTGCCTTAGGGTATTTAAAATTACGTTTGGCTGAGGTGTTTGACAAGGCAGTCACTGAGGCAAACAAAGCGGCACTGGAGCAATTTTATCAGCGAGATTTTATGCAAAAAACTCAGAGTACTGCTTTAGAAAAACTACCAACATCTATCTCTCAACTTTAGCCAATCATCCATCTAGCCCAATCAAAACGTAAAAAGAGCTCACTATGTCCTATCATCCAAAAGCTGAATTAAACCAAACCAATGTACTGGGTACCGCACTAGCGAGTTGCTGTTTTGACCCGTTAACAGGTTATTATCGAAATGGTTTTTGTCATACTGGCGCTGGTGACGTCGGCTTACACACGGTTTGCGCCAAAATGACCCGGGAATTCTTGGAATTTTCTGTTGCCAAAGGCAATGATTTGGTGACGCCTTTACCCGAATTTGGTTTTCCAGGGCTGCAGCCCAATGATTTTTGGTGCGTGTGTGCCCTGCGCTGGGTGGAAGCATTGGATGCGGGGGTTGCGCCGCCACTAAAGCTTGCCGCATGTCATGAGAGTCTATTAGAGTTAGTGGATATAGAGACACTGCAGCAGTATGCTATTTAAGCCGATAGTGAAAAAATGACCGTTGCTAAGCCTATGGTTAACGAGATTAATCTAGGTTTTAGCGGTCTGTCACGTATAATTATCTTGAGATTGTCATTTTTCACTGTTATCATTATCCATCTAATTTTAGCCGTATGATTGCATTGTCAATGCATGACTTCTTTTTTATTCGTTTAAAAATCACTGAGAATTACAAAATAGCAAGAACACACAGGCGCATTTGCCTACTTTGATGTTTACTTGCTGTTTTGTGGTTGCTACCTTTTAGTACTTTGATAACGACTGGACACATTTATTCGATCTGATATAACTCTTTCAAATCGTGATAGCGAGGTTTTTGGTTATGACGCCACCCCACCAAAACAAAAATTTATCTGAACGCAGCGACGATTTATTAGAGCACCCCACTCAGACGACCCAGCGCGTAACGCCGCCTTTAGCCTCAGCGCTTAATCCGCCACATGATATGTCTGCAGATGCTTTTACCCTTGCCAATGCGGATTTCATGTATGATGAAATCACTGATGAAGAACTCGATTTGCACGGTGATGATAGTTATATCTATGGCGAAGATTATGATGATGATGGCACTGTCGAAGTCTATGCACCGACCGATGTACCACCCCCTGAGTACAACCCTGAAGCTGAAATCACCGAAGATCGCTTTAAAGGGAAAAATGAGATTGCCAACTGCTTTGCCTACTCTCGTAAATCTGGGGAAAAAATCGGCGAGATTGAACTTGATGATGTGCGCCGCGAATTATCCAACAACAACGTATTTGTTTGGGTAGGACTGCATGACCCAAGTATCGAAACCATTCGAGAAGTCCAAGAGGCATTCGACTTACACGAACTTGCCATTGAAGATGCTTTCGCTGAGCATCAACGCGCCAAAGTTGAAAGCTATGGTAATGATAGCGTGTTCGTGGTGGTACGAACCGCCAAATTGACCGAAAACACCATTCGTTATGGCACTACGGCTATCTTTATGGGCAAGCAATATATCATCACTATTCGTCAAGGTGCCTCTCATAGCTACCAAAGTGTGCGAGATTTTTGCCATCGCCGACCAGAAAAATTACGCCTTGGACCCATCTTTGTGCTGCACGCCATCTTAGACTTTATCGTCGATAACTACTTACCTGTCACTGAAAAATTAGGACGTTATTTGCGCGAGCAAGAACGGGAAATTTTCTCTGAAAACTTTAACAAACATACGCTGCGGAATTTGTATGAATTAAAATCACAGCTCGTACATATGCGTGCTGTCATCTTACCCGTACAAGATATCTGTAATTTTTTTATCAATCATAAAAAGACTGATTTAATTCCAAGTTTTCCTAGCCAAGCCAAACCGTATTTTCGCGACGTCAATGACCATCTACTGCGTGCGCTCGATGCGGTCAATGGACTTAACGAAATGCTCAGTGTTGCCATGGATACTTACATGGCAGTGGTCAATATGGGTCAGAATGAGGTGGTACGAAAACTTGCCGCTTGGGCAGGTATACTCGCGGTTCCGACTGCCGTCGCAGGGATTTATGGGATGAACTTTGAAAATATGCCTGAACTAAAAATGCATTATGCCTACTATATTTTGTTGGCATTTATTTTGACCATTTGTTTCACGCTTTACTATCGATTTAAAAAGGCAGGTTGGTTGTAACTTTACCGATAGACTTTAACCATAAAAACTTAATAGATAATGCTGTTAAGCTTTTTTTATTGCGCTATTCATTTATCAATGACAAATAATTGTCTACACATCAATTAAGTTAAACAGCTCATCAATTTCTTCTTTCAAATGGTACATTTCAGTGTCATTCCATTTTTTGGATAAATGGCTGATGGGCAAAATTACACAGTGTAAATCGCGATAAGTAATGGCATTAAAAGTATTTCTCACCAGAATTTTATTGGCTTCTCGCTCAAAATATTTAATTACATCAATATTTTGGGTAATGACTAAAACAGGTTTGAGAATACTATATAGCCAATCAAATATATGTGTGTGTTTATGCTGAGGACTTAATAAAGTCTTTTTGGGGGTGATAACACTATAAAGATAAGTTTCAATCACAGGATGATTTGAGATTTCATCAATCAAATTTTGCTGAAATATATGGTTGCGATTCCACTGCAAATCATCATTGTAGCTAGCGATGTCATAATGTTCAGCAAACGATTCACGATCAAACCCTATGTCATCATGCCAAATATCGGCATCAAACACGTCTAAATTAACTTCGCGCGCAGGATTGTAGCCGACCATCATGATTTTGCAATCAAGGGGCGACCCTGAACAGATGAAGGGACGCACTTTCACATTGTCTAGTTGCTGCTCGCTAAGCCGCTGCTGCATCTCTATACGGAATTTTTTTAAATCCATTTTCACAATTTATTCCCAAAAAATTTACTACCAATAAAATCCCATAATTTTTATTATATTACCTAGTCGCTATACAACAATCAATATACTTTTAGCGATAATTAAGTCACTGCTTAATGAGTAAATAGCAAATAAAAAAACCTCAAAAAGCATGAGGTTTTTTTATATTTATCGCCTATATATTTATCGCTTAGTAGCTGATGATAGCGGCAATTACAATTTGCTAGTTAATTCTGGCAAGACTGTAAAAATATCACCTTCTAGGAAATAATCAGCCACTTGAGAGATAGGCGCTTCTGGGTCATTGTTGATGGCAACGATAACTTTTGAATCTTTCATACCTGCCAAATGCTGAATAGCACCTGAGATACCTGCGGCGATATATAGGTTTGGCGCAACAATTTTACCCGTTTGACCCACTTGTAGGTCGTTTGGCACATAACCTGCGTCAACTGCCGCACGTGATGCACCCATCGCAGCACCTAGCTTATCAGCGAGTGGCTCAATATATTTGGTGAAGTTTTCACCGCTGGCTAATGCACGACCACCTGAAACAACAATTTCTGCAGCCGTTAATTCTGGACGATCAGATTTTGCTAACTCTTCACCGACAAATTTTGATTTGCCCGCATCTTCGCCTGCGCTTACTTGTTCTATGCTGGCTGCGCCGCCTTCTGCTGCCGCTGCATCAAATGCAGTGGTACGAACGGTGATGACTTTTTTGCTTTCAGTATCTTTAACCGTTGCAATGGCATTGCCTGCGTAGATTGGACGCTCAAATGTCTCTGCATCAATCACAGCGGTTACATCAGTTAGCATATTTACGTCTAACAAAGCGGCAACGCGTGGTAAGAAGTTTTTACCTGTTGTTGTCGCTGGTACCACGATATGGCTATAATCACCTGCAAGCGATACCACGAGTTTAGCAACATTTTCAGCCAGTTGATGTTCAAAAGCAGCATTACTTGCGCAAAGCACCTTTGATACACCTGCTACTTTAGCAGCTTGTTCTGCCACGGCTTCACAGCCAAGACCTGCAACTAATACAACAATATCGCCACCGATTTTGCTTGCTGCCGTTACGGTGTTGAGTGTTGCTTTTTTCAGCTCTTTATTGTCATGTTCTGCATATACTAAAATTGCCATGAGATTTTCCTTAATATTTGATAATCGCTATCGTTAAATGACGAATTAAATTGAAGGTAGTTAAATGATTAGATAACTAATAATTAGATAACTTTAGCTTCGTTTCTTAATTTATCGACTAACTCGTCAACCGATTTAACTTTAACACCCGCTTTACGCTCTGCAGGTGGCGTTACTTTTACGATTTGAATGTTACTAGCGGTAGAAACACCATAATCTTCTGGTTTTTTCTCTTCTAATGGTTTTTTCTTCGCTTTCATGATGTTAGGCAGTTTGGCATAACGTGGTTCATTTAAACGTAAATCAGTGGTGATAACCGCAGGTAAAGATAACTGAACAGTTTGTAAGCCCCCATCGATTTCACGTGTTACGTTGACGCTACCACCTTCAACTTTTACTTGTGATGCAAAGGTTGCTTGACCCACGTCTAGTAATGCCGCTAGCATTTGACCTGTTTGGTTGTTGTCATCATCAATCGCTTGTTTGCCTAGTAAAATGATATCGGCAGCTTCAGCTTGTGCAATCGCTTTCAGAATTTTTGCCACTTGTAGTGGACGCACAGTGTCGGTAGTTTCAACTAAAATACCACGATCTGCACCCAGTGCCATTGCACCACGGATTTGTTCTTGTGCTTCTTTTGGTCCGATAGATACAACAACAATTTCAGAGACGACGCCCGCTTCTTGTAGGCGTACAGCTTCTTCAACAGCAATCTCGTCAAATGGGTTTACAGACATTTTAACATTGGTTAAGTCAACACCAGTGTTGTCCGCTTTTACACGAACTTTTACGTTATAGTCAACTACACGTTTAACAGCAACTAATGCTTTCATACGTTCCTCGTTTGTTATATGAATTAAAAAAGGAGGATAAATCCAAGTATCCCCAGTCATGATAAAATGAACATCCTATTCTTGTTAACTTAAACTAGCTTGGTGAGCTAATTTAGCAAGCTAAAAAGAATAGTTATACTGTGAATACTCACAATACCCATTATCTTCGTTAATAATATATGTTGCGATAACTTACCCAACAAATCAAGAAAATCCTATGAATTTTAAGTCATAAAAAAATGGTTGGAAAACATCAAAAATTCTTGAATTTTTCGAATATATCATAACTAAAATAATTAGGGAAATTTTTTAACTAAATATTCAACATACAATGTCTTGTGCTTGATATAAACATTGAACACAAAACAAACGCGCAAAAAAAAACAACCTATCGTCTGGTTGTTTTTCTTTATTGCAAGCTAATTAAGATAAGCAGTTAATAAACAAACAATTAAGCTTGTAGTTATTATTATTGTGCTTCGATTTGTTCGGCTTGTGGGCCTTTTTGACCTTGGCTCAATACGAAGCTCACACGTTGACCTTCTTTAAGTGTTTTAAAACCTGAACCTTGGATTGCACTGTAATGAGCAAAAACGTCTTGACCGCCATTGTCTTGAGCGATGAAGCCGAAACCTTTGCTTTCATTGAACCATTTTACAGTACCAGTAGCTTTATCTGACATAAAAAATCCTACATTAAAAATTAACTATGTTATCTATAACGCTTGCAATTACTTAGGTAAATACAGGATGTTATAAATTGTCATCGCCAAAAGTTTGTTAAGTGTATTTTAGCGAATAATCACAGTATAGCCTAGTTTTAGCGTTTCACCTACTATTTTTTGATTTTTTTACCACAAAGTTACAATTAAAAAGGGATTTAAATTGACTTTATTAAGCTAGATTAAAAGCGATTACGCCGTTCATCAACATATTGATAAATATCGCAATACTAGTCACCATAATCACCAAGGAAAATGATAGGCTATAGTCCATATATTTGATGGGCATACTCATGTCATCGACATCTTTAATATCGCCCGCCTGATCTTTAAGTAGATAAAATCCATAAATCCAACCAAATATGCTATACAAAATATAGGCAAATGGCACAACTTTGGCAATGCTAATAAATTCGCCATAATATACGGCGACCACGGATACCATAAGCCACACAGTTTCTAATATGGAGCTCACACTAAATAACGTCGATTGCGGCAGTTTTCCTAAGTTTTTCTTCAAAACTACGGATTCATACGCAATCAGTAGGGCGACAATTAACGTACCCACCAGATAAATTGCTTGCCAATTTATTGTATAGCTATCCCCGATGAGGTAATTCAAAGGATTTGCCAATGCAGGCAAAGCACTCATGCCGCTAAAAGTGTTTAACAAAGTTGCAGTGGATAACTGCCAAACAGACGCTATATTCAAAACATATCTCATAAACTTTATATCGATACCCATTATTTTATACTAAAAAACCCTGTCTATGTAACTTTACACAGCGCAGGGTTATTTTGACTTTATTGTTTTTACCAATTGGGTATGATGCCATTGGTAAAACTAACTGGGTGCAAAACTAGTTTTTCTCTTTGTCGATGATCTTACTTGAGGTGATCCAAGGCATCATACCGCGAAGTTTGGCACCTGTTTTTTCGATTTCATGCTCAGCGGTTTGACGACGGCGCGCTGTCATTGATGGATAACCTGACATACCTTCAGCGATAAACATTTTTGCATATTCGCCTGATTGGATACGTTTTAGGGCATTACGCATCGCTTCACGTGATTGATCGTTAATAACTTCTAAACCTGTCACGTATTCACCGTATTCTGCGTTGTTACTAATTGAATAGTTCATATCAGCAATACCGCCTTGGTACATCAAGTCTACAATCAATTTTAATTCGTGTAGACATTCAAAGTACGCCATTTCTGGGGCATAACCTGCTTCAACCAAGGTTTCAAAGCCCATTTTGACCAGTTCAACCGCACCACCACAAAGTACCGCTTGCTCACCAAATAGGTCCGTTTCAGTTTCGTCTTTGAACGTTGTTTCGATGATGCCTGAACGACCACCGCCGACGCCCATCGCGTAAGATAACGCCACTTGTTTGGCTTGACCAGAGGCATCTTGGTAAACGGCGATTAAGTCAGGAATACCGCCGCCTGTGGCAAATTCGTTACGCACGGTATGACCCGGTGCTTTTGGCGCAATCATGATGACGTCTAGGTCTTTGCGTGGTACCACTTGGTTGTAATGGATTGAGAAACCATGGGCAAATGCAAGCGTGGCACCTTGTTTGATGTTTGGCTCAATCACGTCATTGTATAATTGTTTTTGGAATTCGTCAGGGGTCAAAATCATGACTAGGTCGGCTTGCTTGACTGCTTCTTCTACTTCAGCCACTTTTAGACCGGCATTTTCTGCTTTTTTCCAAGATGATGAATCTTTACGAAGACCTACGGTGACATCAACACCGCTGTCTTTTAGGTTTAATGCGTGCGCGTGACCTTGTGAGCCATAGCCGATAATCGCAACTTTTTTGCCTTGGATGATTGATAGATCACAATCTTTATCATAAAAAATGTTCATAACTATTTCCTTGTGTAAAAAACAACTACTATTAAAAGGTTGGTAAATTTAGACGCTGAGGATTTTTTCACCCCGAGCGATACCAATAACACCAGAACGTACTACCTCTAAAATGCGTTCACGTCCCATCAATTCGATAAAGCCGTCCAATTTTGCGGTGTCACCGACAATTTGAATGGTATAGACATTGGACGTGATATCAACAATACTTGCACGGAAGATATCCGCACAGCGCTTCACTTCTTCACGGTTGCTACCCGTGGCACGCACTTTGATCAGCATGAGTTCGCGCTCAATATGTACACTATCGGTCAGCGTGGTTACTTTAACGATTTCAATCAGCTTGTGCAACTGTTTGGTCACTTGCTCAATCTTATTTTGATCGGTATCTGTGGTCAAGGTCAAACGCGATAAAGTCGGGTCATCGGTTGGCGCGACGTTCAATGTCTCGATGTTGTAGCCACGTTGTGAAAATAAGCCAACCACACGAGACAGTGACCCTGATTCATTTTCCATTAAGACAGAAATTAAATGTTTCATTAGGTACGCTCCCCTTTGGCTAACCACATATCACGCATTGACTGACCTGCTAATTGCATTGGATAAACATGCTCGTTTTTATCGACGAGTACATCGATAAATACTAATCGATCTTTGAGGGATAAGGCATAAGCAAGTTGTTCATCAAGTTTGGCTGGGTCAGTGATTTGGATACCAACATGACCGTAAGCTTCTGCAAGTTTGACAAAATCTGGCAATGAATCCATATAAGAGTGCGAATGGCGACCTTCATAAATCATGTCTTGCCATTGTTTGACCATACCCAACTGGGCGTTGTTAAGATTTAAAATCTTTACTGGTAAGTTATATTGTAAGCAAGTTGATAGCTCTTGGATATTCATCTGAATTGAGCCTTCACCGGTGATACAGACCACATCACGCTCTGGATTAGCAAGTTTGGCTGCCATTGCGTAAGGCAACCCTACCCCCATGGTGCCTAAACCACCTGAGTTTAACCATTGACGCGGCTCATCGTATTTATAGTATAGGGCGGCAAACATTTGGTGCTGACCCACATCAGAGGTGATGATAGCTTTACCATGGGTTAGCTCATATAAGCGCTCAACAACGTGCTGTGGTTTCATGCCATGGCTGTCGTCTTTGTCATAGCGTAGACCATGACGTTTACGCCATTCATTGATTTGCGCCCACCAATCATTTAGCGCGGCTTGGTCAAGCTGTCCGTTATTTTCTGTTAATACGGCGAGCATATCGCTTAGCACATTTTTTACATCACCGACAATCGGGATATGTGCGTTGATGGTTTTTGAGATTGATGCAGGGTCGATATCAATATGGATAATTTTAGCGTTTGGACAGAATTTTTGCGTATTGTTGGTCACACGGTCATCAAAACGCGCACCCACTGCCAAAATCACATCTGAATTGTGCATGGTCATATTGGCTTCATACGTACCATGCATCCCAAGCATACCTAAAAACTGTTTATCCGACCCTGGATAAGCGCCCAATCCCATCAAAGTATTAGTCACAGGCAAATTAAGTAAACGGGCCAATGCGGTTAATTCTGCACTTGCGTTTGACGCAATCACGCCACCACCTGAATATAAAACAGGGCGTTTGGCTGCAATTAAGGTTTCGATGGCTTTACGAATTTGTCCTGAATGACCGCGAACCGATGGTTGGTAAGAACGCATACTGACCGACTCAGGGAAATGATAAGGGAATTTTTCGTTAGGCGCAGTTTTATCTTTAGGTACATCAATCACCACAGGACCTGGGCGACCAGAGCTTGCAATATAAAATGCTTTGCGAACGATTTCTGGGATTTCGCTGGCATGACGTACTTGAAAACTGTGTTTGACGACAGGACGTGACACACCAATCATATCAGTTTCTTGGAACGCATCATCACCGATGAGGCTTGAAGGCACCTGACCTGAGATGATAACCATCGGAATGGAATCCATAAACGCGGTTGCGATGGCAGTAACCGTATTGGTGGCGCCTGGACCTGATGTCGCTAATACCACCCCTGTTTGACCTGTGACACGGGAATAAGCATCTGCCATATGACCCGCTGCTTGTTCGTGACGCACGAGGATGTGCTCAATGCTATCTTGTTTGAACAAAGCATCATAAATATGCAACACGGCGCCGCCTGGATAGCCAAAAATGTATTCGACACCTTCGTCAATTAGCGCTTGCACCAGCATTTCTGCACCAGACATCATCACAGGTTCACCTGCTGAGGCTTTGGCGGTTTTTTTGTCAAAATTGGGTGCAGCGTGAGCCGTTTGGTTTTCTCCCGTCATATTGGGAGCTTGGGTAGTTTGAGTCACTGTCATCACCTTTTATGGTCGTCTTCAAAAATGATACTGGGAAGTTGTTTTAGATAAAAATTGCTAAATGATTAGCAAGAATCTTCAACACTGCCATAAGGTAACAGTGAACAAATCAGACGAGGGCAAAAAGCATGATAACCAAAAAAGAAAGCATCACAAAAATTACGTAATGTATAAATTGATGGCTACTTTTTGTCTTTGTTGACCGATAAGTCAGGGTTGTTAGATTCTTTTGTTTAGATTCATAAACAACAACAACGGTAAAAAATGCTCTCATCCAATTGTAGAGCCTAATCAGCGGATAGCGCCAATTAGCTTAGATTTTACCAATTAGTAACCAACGATAATTGTTACTAACGACCAGTAGAGGACTTATGATGTGAGTTTTTTTAACACTTGTCAATAAAAAAAAGCTACTAGGATTTATAACTTTTAGTTATAGATAAATGAATTGTCTGAAGCTTGATTTTAAGGCTTGGTTTTAAGGATTGATAAACTTTAAAATCTCAGACTGATTGAGCCAGTCATTTTTAGAAAATTACCTTTAGGAAATTAAACGATTATCTTGTCGAAATTTACTGCTAAAAGCTATCAAGCTGTGATAGGCTATCGCATAATTTTCTCGTTTCTTGCATAGGAAAAACAATGTTAAAGCCACTGTTTTTGTTATCACTCATGTTATCACCATTCGTTATGGCGAGTTCAAATGCAGCAACTTATTACAAGTGGACTGACAAAAATGGTGTACCGCATTATAGCCAATATGCGCCGACCAATGGTGTTAATCTGCGACAAGTGCAAGTAGTTAATACCCGTGAACTTGGACCTAGTAGTCGTGCACCTGCGACAGCTGGCAATAGCACAGGTGCTGCATCAGGTGTATCACCAACGCTGACCGCCGATCAAAAACGCGCTGCTGAACTTGAAGCACAAAATCAGCAACTCAAAAAACAGCAAGATGCGGAGCGCTGTAAAGCCTTACAAAGTACCCTTGCCAACCTGAATCAAGGCGGGCGCGTCTATGAGATGGATAATAAAGGTGAACGTAAATATTTAGATGGTCGTGAAATTGAGCTACGCCGTCAGCAAGTCGCGCAAACAGTGAGCCAATACTGTAAATAACTTTGAATGCTATATGACTTTAGCATTCAATGAAAATTAAAGTTGTGTAAAGGTTAAAGGTGAGTGAATTCTCACCTTTTTTTTATTGAACCTTCTTAACCTGCCGTGATTTTAATGGTCCGTGATTTGATGGATGATGTCACCGATTGCCGATGCCATGTGATTAGCTTGCAGCGCATATTCCCCCATTTTTTCTGCTAACGTATCACCTGCTTTGGCATGTATGAGCACGGAGGTTAGCATGGGTGCGGCAATCGCTTGCCCCAATAAGCCCGCCATCAGACCTGCCAAGCAGTCGCCCATGCCAGCCGTTGCCATACCGGCATTACCCAAGCCGCAAATATCAATACTGTCTCGTTCAAGACAGTCTCGTTCAAGCACAATCGTTTGTGCCCCTTTGATAAGCCAATTGCCCCCATAGTGGTGAGCCAATGCCTGAATTGCGCTGATTTTGTTTCGATCGATGTCGGCATAGGGTTGATTGAGCAAACGTCCTGCTTCCGCTGAATGCGGTGTTAGATAAAACCGTTGGTTTGACTGCCCCAATCGTGGTTGAATTGGCGCATTTAAACCGTCACTCGTGCCTGCCCAATCTGCCAAATGGTATAAACCATCGGCGTCAATGACACATAGTTTCTCTGATTGTTTGATCGCCGTAAGATACTGGTTAAATAACTCTAACGTTACTTTATCTCTACCCAAACCCATGCCGATGGCAACCACATCCACCGCGTTAATCAGCTCGATGACGCTAGCGATATTGTGTAAATCCGC
This sequence comes from Moraxella sp. CTOTU48717, assembly GCF_032057165.1. Lineage (NCBI taxonomy): Bacteria > Pseudomonadati > Pseudomonadota > Gammaproteobacteria > Moraxellales > Moraxellaceae > Moraxella > Moraxella sp. CTOTU48717. The sequence continues at coordinate 140,273 of NZ_DAMBBC010000002.1, forward strand.
GGTCATGGCATTGGGCAAAGCGGTGACAATGGCTGAATGAAAATCACGATGACAGGCAACGGTGACTTTGCCTGCACCACTGCTCAATGCCGCACTGGCGGCCAATATCGCCGCCCCTGCCATGCCATGCCCATCCTGTAGCCGATTGCCACCGATGATGAGTACATGACCATACGTACCTTTATGACTCACCTGCTGACGTTGTGGCAAGTTAGGTAGCGTGCAATGTAACAAGATGCTTGATTGCTCAACAGGGAGCAAAGGCACATCGATAACGGTGCCAACATAATCTTTACTATCCCCGATATGCAGTCCGACTTTTCGCCCGATTAAACAAAGTGTCTTGTCTGCTTTAATCGCAATGTCATCGTACACTTCGCCCGTAGCGGCATTAAGTCCGCTGGGTACATCGATGCTGATGACTTGACAAGCGTGAACTTGCTTGCGGTATTGATTAATCCAATTGATGATTGTCTGATAATCATCGCTAGGCTTGCCATCGAGTCCAATCCCCAACAACCCATCAATCACCACATCATACTGATAGCTTAAACCAAGCTCATAGAATGGCTGTAAAAATGCTGTCAACGTCAGATATTTTGCCGCATTTGCACAGTTTGACTGGTACAGGTGCTTTGCTGTTTGGCTGTCGAGGGTAGTAGGCGCTGCGACTTGTACTACAGTAACTGACCAATTTGGGCAAAGCTGATTGACATAATGCGCCACCAACCAAGCATCGCCGCCATTATTACCCGCGCCTGCCACTACCAATACCGATTTTTGAGGGTGACTGCTTTTTTGAAGGTGATTGCTTTTTTGAGGGTGACTGCTTTTTTGATTGCTACTTTCCTGCTTGATGATGTGTGCAAGTTGCCATGCAGCTTGTTGCATTAAGGCAAAACTGTCATTTTTGCTAAACCAGTTTTTTTCAATGTCATAAATTTGTTTGGGGGTATATAAGGCAATGGCGTTTTGCATCACCGTATTTTTATCCGTCTGTGCATTACTTTGCATAAGATGATCCAATGATGTGGTAAATGTTTATTTTGCTATAATAGCATTTTAATTTTATCTGGTTGTTGGCATGTTGGACACTACAAACGAACTTAATGCACTCAAGGGCTGGATAAAGGCGCAAGCCAAGGCGTTGGGGTTTGCTGATTGTGGCTTTGTCCATCCCGCCAATCCCATATTTAGCAAACAGCTTGATGCCTTGCAAACTTGGCTAGCACAAGGTAAACATGGCGATATGCTGTTTTTTGAAGACAATCATGATAAACGTGCTAACCCTGCCCTGTTAGTTGACAGGACGCAAAGTATCATTAGCGTGCGTTTAGATTATTTGGTCACGCCGCCGCCCAAACGCAGTGTGCCAGACAACGAGCGCCCCAACTCAGCGATTATTGCCCGCTATGCTCGTGGGCGTGATTATCATAAAACCATGCGAGGCTTATTAAAAACCCTAGCCAGACTGATTCAAGACAAACTAACCACCGATTATCCGCAATATGCCAACGACTTTGTATTTCGTCCCTTTAGTGACTCCGCGCCTATATTTGAGCGCGCGTTGGCTGAGCAAGCAGGTTTGGGCTGGACAGGCAAACACACCTTGCTGATTCACCCACAAGCGGGGTCATTTTTTGTGTTGGGGGAATTATTCACCAGCTTGCCTTTGGCAGAGGATAAAAAGCAAATCGAAACCACATTATCGCATTGTGGCAGTTGCCGTGCTTGTATTCATGTGTGCCCTACCCATGCCATCCGCAAAACACCCACCGGACATTATGATGTCGATGCACGGCTGTGTATTTCGTATTTAACCATTGAATTAGATGGCAAAATCCCTGTAGAACTTCGTCCCAAAATTGGCAATCGCATTTTTGGCTGTGATGATTGTCAGTTGATTTGTCCTTGGAATAAATTTGCCAGATTAGCGACGATTGAGGATTTTAATCCCCGTCACCGTTTAGATGAGGTGTCATTGCTTGAGTTATGGGCGTGGGATGCACAGGATTTTTTGACAAAAACTGAAGGCTCGCCGATTCGCCGCACTGGCTACGACAATTTTATGCGCAATGTGGCGGTAGCCTTGGGTAATGCGCCGTTTAGCCAAGCAATTATTGACAAATTGCAACAAAAACGCCCCATGCTAAGCGAGAACACACAAGAACATATTGATTGGGCGACCCAGCAACAACTTAATAAAAGTTAAAATGACGAGTTGGGTTGTTGTAAAAAGGCGATTTCCTCGTCACTCGATTGTCTACCCAAAATCGCATTGCGGTGCGGATAACGCCCAAATCTCTCAATAATGGCTTGATGCTTATATTCAAACGCTAACGTATCGGCACTGGCGTATTTTTTAAACAGTGGCAACGCCTGCTGATGAATGGTTGCCGATTCTGCATGCATAAAAGGCATTAAAGCAAAATTGCGTTCGTCTTGATTCAACTTGTCAAAATCTGGCTGTTTGACGATTTCTTGTGCCAATACTAACGCCATGCCATCTTGGGCAAAAGCCTGTGGAGAATCTCGAAAAATATTGCGCGAAAACTGGTCCAATACAATGATTTCTGCCAGTCGCCCTTTTGTACTGGCTCGCCAATCCCCTAACTCGCCTCGTTTGGCTTGCTCAAGTGTGGCTAAAAATTTAGCCGTTACGGTTTTATCAAAATCCTCATCTTTGGCAAACCAAAATGGCTTGGTATTTTGCTGCAACCAAAAATCTAATACCTTTTTAGCGTCCGCTGATAAGGGTTGCGCTGCTACCTGTGATTGATTGGTCATTTGCTTTCCTTTTGTAGGGTAATTATAGTGACTTGTCGGGTAATGATAGTGACAAATTTTGCTAAACAAGCGCGATTTACCTATAATGTGGCACAAATTTAGATTGAGAACAACCATGTATCCTTTTTTACGACTGGGCACCCATGCCATCAAAAGCGCGATTAAACAAAAGCAAGGTCATTCGCTTCAATTAACCGATACCAGCGAAATCACCTTGACTGCTAATATCAACGATATTGACAATTTTTTTGAAATGAACAACGGGCGTATTTTTACGCTGTTTGATTTGGGGCGAAACGATCTTGCCATTCGCTCTGGGCTTGCCAAAAAATTATTCAAGCATCGCTGGGGGCTGGTGGTCGCTGGTAGTACCATCCAATATCGTAAGCGTGTTCGTTTATTTGATAAGGTCACCATCAAAACCCGATTGATAGCTGTTGATGAGCGCTGGTTTTATATCGAGCAAAGCATGTGGGTCAAAGGTCAGCCGACTTGCTCTGCGCTGCTGCGCACTGGTATCACCAACATCGTGACTGGCAAGGTTTTGCCGACTGAGCAAGTGCTCAGCGCATTGGATTATCAAGATATCAATATGCCACCTGATGACTGGGTCAAAGCTTGGTCGGACGCCGATAAAATCCGCCCATTTCCTAAAGCCAATGTCCACCTTACCAAAGATTCTGCTATCACCGAGTAACCCATAAATGCCTTTAACTTTAGATGATTTTGATTATCAACTGCCCGATGAACTTATTGCCCGCTATCCGTTAGCGGTGCGCTCCGCCTCTCGACTGCTGTATTTGCCTGCCCATGGTCAACCCAAAGACCAACAATTTGTGGATTTGCCAGAGTTGTTAAATAGTGGTGACTTGGTGGTGTTTAATGACACCAAGGTCATGAAAGCAAGGCTGTTTGGGCAAAAAGCCAGTGGCGGCGCGGTCGAAGTATTGGTCGAACGTATTTTGCACGATGATGTTACTATGAGCCAAAAGCACACCGCTTTGTGTCATGTACGCGCCAGCCGCAGCCCAAAAGAGGGGCAAACGCTGAGCCTTGCCGATGGTAACATCCATGCCACGGTAATGGGGCGTGAAGACAATTTATTTTTGCTAGCGTTTGACCAACCGATATTGCCTGTGCTTGAGCACTATGGTGAACTGCCGATTCCGCCCTATTTTGAGCGCCATGCCGATGACAATGACGAAACCCGTTATCAAACGGTATTTCATGACCCAACCAAACTTGCCAGCGTAGCCGCACCGACCGCAAGCTTGCATTTTGATGACAATGTATTGGCTGCACTCAAGTCCAAGGGCATCAATACCGCCTTTGTCACGTTGCATGTCGGTGCAGGCACATTTGCCCCTGTCAAGACAGAGGATATTTTGCGCCATAAAATGCACTCAGAATATGCTGAGTTGCCCCAAGCGACTGCCGATTTGATTAACCAAACCAAAGCCCGTGGCGGGCAAGTGATTGCAGTCGGTACCACGGTGACACGGGTATTAGAAACGGCGTTTCAAAAAACCGCCAGTTTTGAAAACCCGATGCTATCGGCTTGGTCAGGTGACACCGATATTTTTATTTATCCGTCATTTAGGTTTGGGGTGATTGATAAGCTCATCACCAATTTTCATTTGCCAAAATCCACGCTATTGATGCTGGTGTCAGCGTTTGCAGGCAGTGAGCCCATCAAACAGGCTTATCAGCACGCCATCGAGCAACAATACCGTTTCTTTAGTTACGGTGATGCCATGTTGTTAGATAAAGTAGAATGATGTTAGTAATTTCTCAGCTTGTTAATAAAATGACTGCATTGTCTTTATACCTAATCGTTGGTTTGTGGTTAGCAGTTAGCATTGCTTTTTTTAGTACGCTTAAATCTGCAGTTATGATTTTAAACTATCCAATTCCTGCTAAAACTGAACTTTTTCACTCGCAAGGTACGGCTAAATTCACCCCTTATCAACAAATCAACAGCAAACTTATCTATTTGCCAAATATGGCGGTGGTATCAGAAAATACTTTACGATTTTATCAATGTCCATTCACACCTTATATTCAAGATTGTTTGCATAACTATTTACCTTTAGAAAATCAAACAGTTAGCCTTGATTGGGCATCATTACAAAAAACATCGCAAGTCGATGCCACACGTCTTTTATACGAACTTTCAATCGATGGCAAAGTAATTTATGATTATGCCGATGCAGTCAAGCATATTGAACACAGAAAAAAGCAATCGCTTTGGGTGGTGATTATTTATGCGGTTAGCACGTTTTGTGTTTTGTCTTACCTGTTATTTTTTATTACTATTGATATTAGAAAAACTAAAAATTAATAGCATTTTCAGCCACGTAAGTTAATGGTATAATACCGCCTTTTAGCAAAACTTACTAAAGCAAAATATGCAATTCACCTTACATAAAAACGCTACAGGCGAGAGCCGTGCTCGCCGTGGTACGGTTCATCTCGCTCATGGCGATGTGCAAACCCCTGCCTTTATGCCTGTCGGCACTTACGGCACCGTCAAAGGCATGCTGCCGCGGGATATCCACGAAATCGGTGCCGAAATCATCTTGGGCAATACCTTTCATTTGTGGCTGCGCCCAACGACCGATGTCATTGACAAATTTGGCGGGTTACATGACTTTATCGGTTGGAACAAGCCGATTTTAACCGATTCGGGTGGTTTTCAAGTTTTTAGTCTGGGCGCAATGCGTAAAATCAAAGAGGAAGGTGTGCATTTTCGCTCGCCGATTGATGGCGCAAAAGTATTTTTATCCCCCGAAATATCAATGCAAATTCAATACTCACTGAACTCAGACATCGTCATGCAGTTTGATGAATGCACGCCCTATCCTGCAACGCCTAGCGAAGCGGATACATCGCTTGAATTATCGCTGCGTTGGGGCGAGCGCTGTAAAAATGAGCATGAAAAACTGGGTAATAAGAATGCTTTGTTTGGTATTATCCAAGGCAGTATGTATCGCAACCTTCGTGAAAAATCCTTAGAAGGTCTATTAAATATTGGGTTTGATGGCTATGCCATTGGCGGGCTGTCAGTCGGTGAGCCAAAAGAAGAAATGATGGCGGTGCTTGATTACTTACCCGATGATATGCCAGCCGACAAGCCCAGATACTTGATGGGTGTGGGTAAACCTGAAGATATCGTGGAAGCGGTACGCCGCGGTGTTGATATGTTTGATTGCGTGATGCCAACACGTAATGCACGAAATGGTCATTATTTCACCACTTTTGGCGCGGTTAAAATTAAAAATGCGGTGCACCGTTTTGATCAAAGTCCGCTTGATAGCGAATGTGATTGTTATACTTGTCAGAATTTTAGCCGCGCCTATTTGCATCATTTGTTCAAGTGCAATGAAATGCTATCGGCACAGTTGGGCACCATACACAATTTGCGTTACTATCAGCGCTTGATGGCAGATATCCGTCAGTCCATTGAAGATGATAAGTTTGATGCGTTTGTCGATACTTTTTATCAGCAGCAAAACTTACCAAAACCTGATTTGCATTTGACATAAAAACCACCTAAAAACACATAAAAAAAGAGCCGATTTGGCTCTTTTTTACTTTTTATAAGCTGCTGTGGATACGCTAAATAGCAACGCTATCCTTCCTTACTACCTTATCTTACCACGTTATCTGACTAAGCCACGTTCACTATGAATCAGGGAATCCAATAGCAATTGTACCAAAGGTTCTTGGGGTAATAGCTGCTCGCTCACCGCGACAATGGCTTCTTCCTTGGTCAGTCCTGAACGGAAAATCACCCGATAAGCCTGGCGTAGATAATCAATAGTCTGCTTTGACCAACCTTTGCGGCGCATGCCTTCGATATTAAGACCATGGCTTTTGGCAGGGTTGCCCGATACCATATTAAAAGCCGCAACATCTTTTAAAATCAAGCTTGCACCACCAATCAAACTATAATCATCAATACTACAAAATTGGTGAATACCTGAATTACCACCGACAATCACATGGTTACCGATGCGGACATGCCCTGCAATCCCCACATTATTAGCCACAATGTTGTCGTTGCCAATTACGCAATCATGCGCAATATGGGTATTGACCATAAACAGATTACGGCTACCAACGCGTGTGATGCCTTTATCTTGTACCGTGCCGCGATGAATACTACAGGCTTCGCGAATGCGATTGTCATCGCCAATTTCTAGCCACGTCTCCTCGCCTTGGTATTTGAGATCTTGGCAGTCTTCGCCAATGCTAGCGAATTGAAAAATCTGGTTACGCTCACCGATACGGGTAAACTTGCTAATGACGACATGGGGGTGAAGCACGGTCTGTGCCCCAATTGTGACATGTTCACCAATAATGCAATACGGCCCTATCTTGACCGACGGGTGTATCGTTGCAGTGGCATCAATAATCGCCGTTGGGTGAATCGTCATGAAAAATCCTTATACGAGCCTACTATTCAAGAAGAACTAAATACATCAAAAATAACTAAATATATAGATTTAGCTGAAACCATAGGCAAAGCTAACTATGAACAGCAGGTTAAAATAAAAACGACATTATAGCATTTTTACTAAAGTATGCCATTTTTATCAAGGATTTTGCTTAACTTAAACAGATTTTATCGTTATAGCTTACTCAAACGCGCCTTATTCAAGCCATGTAAAAATGACGTTAAAGTCATGACTGGTGATATTGGGTACGCTGCTCTGCAATGGTGATTTCTGCACTGGCTGCCAATTCATCGCCCACGCACGCTGTACAACTAAATTTATAGATACTGTGACGCTCCATGGTTTTTTCGGCACGTAAAATGAGCTGATCACCGGGGATGACTTGACGTTTAAAACGCACTTTATCGACCCCAGCGAAGAGATAAATATAGCCATCTCTTGGTTTGACATTTTTGCTGATAAAACCCAGTACACCCGCTACCTGCGCCATCGCTTCAATCATTAAGACACCTGGCATGATAGGCTCTTCAGGAAAGTGACCATTAAAGAAAGGCTCGTTGATGGTGATGTTTTTAACACCGGTAATCCACTCATTGGGTTTTACCGCAGTGACTCTGTCTAATAGCATAAAAGGATAACGGTGAGGCAGATAATCACGTAACACAACGGCATTGAGAGGTAATGTCACCCCAAGCTGTGCAAGGCTAGCGATGTCTTCATCAATCAACTTATCAAAATCCATGGATATATCCTTTATACTTTTAAATCATCTTTATCAAAAAAATAGACTTGTGAAAAACAACCATTGTAACGGTTTTAAGATTGAGTTTACAGTTGTTTTCTCAAATTATTTGATGGATAAAGGTAACGATTAACTTTTTGGTTTGCCAAGTTGCTTAAAATTAATATAGGCTCTTTTCCATAAGCTATTGGGCATCACTGGCATGCCTGAAGAATATACACCCGGTTGGTGAATCGATTTGGTCACCATCGTCATGCCAGTAATCGTGACATCATCACAAATTTTGATATGACCTGCAAAACCTGATGCGCCACCAATCATACAGCGTTTACCAATTTCTGTACTGCCAGCAATCCCCACGCATGCTGCAATCGCCGTGCCAGCACCAATGCGCACATTGTGGGCAATTTGCACCAAATTATCGATAATGACATGATTACCGATAACCGTATCATTCAGCGCGCCGCGATCGATACAGGTATGGCTGCCTACGCTGACATGATCGCCCAGTATCACTCGCCCCAATTGGTGAATTTTTTGCCACCCTGCTTCATCTGTACTGCCTTTAGGAGCAAAGCCAAACCCGTCATTGCCAATGCTGGCATGACTATGCAAGCTGACATGTTTACCCAGTACACAATCATGCCCGATGTACACATGCGGCGCAATTAAGCTACCTTCGCCAATCACGACATTGGGCTGAATATTGACTTGGGCCTCAATCTTGACGTCATCACCAATGACGCAGTTATCACCGATTTGGCTATACGCCCCAATACGCACGTTGTCGCCCAATTGCAGATTGTTACCCAAAATGGCAGTCGGATGAATCAAACAATGTGATAAATTAGGGTTGACTGTCTGATGATACGCTTGCGTCGGTTCAAACAATGCTGTCAGTTTGGCATACGCGGCATAAGGTGATTTGACCACGATGGCAACGCTATGGCTTGGGCTTTTTTCCTGTAAGGATGCGGGGACTAGCACAGCGCCAGCACCCGTGGTTTGCAATTTTGATTCAAATAGAGGATTGGCGATAAACGTGATATCGCTGTCGGTGGCATCCTCAAGAGAGGCGATTTTGGAAATTTGTTTCTGCAAATCTTGGTCGGTTTGCGCATCCCCTTGGTCAATGACGTCACTACCTAAAAAATCCAAAATTTGTGTGAGGGTGAACGCCATTTAATTACTCCAATCGTTTGCTTAAAATTTGCCTTAATTTTACACAGAAAATAAAAAACGCAATAGTCGAATATTGCGTTTTTGCTAAAACCTCTAAGCTTAAAAAATATTATTTTACTTGATCGTTAATCGCTTTGGTAAAATCTGCCGTTACGTCCCATTCAGGTTTGACATAACTAACCGTTCTATCACGATTATCAATCAGCACATCAATATTTTTTTGACGCACAATAGTTTCTTTAATGGCTTGGATTTTGGGGGCAATTCGCTGCATCACTTCTGACTCATTGGCATCAATGATGGACTGGATTTGACTGGCAACCTGTTCATAGTTTTGTAGGTTGGTTTGAATTTGCTTACGCAAATCATCCTTTTGTGCTTGGGTCATCTGAGCATTTTGCGTGGCGTATTGTTTTTGCAAACGCTCAATGGTGGCTTTGTAGCTATCAAGCTGCTGCTGCTTTGGTTTGACCGCCGCTTGCACCACGCCAATTTTGGTTTTGGCGATGTTAGTATTGTTAATGGCAACTTGGGAATTCCAAACCGCAACGGTATTGGCAAACACTGGCATTGCCAATACACTTAAAATACTTGCTGTGGCTAACTGAGTGATTATTTTCATATACATAGACCTTTTAGAATGTACGTCCAATTTCGAACTGTACATTGTCGACTTTATCTTTATCTTTATCATTGAGCGGAACGGCATAGCTTAATGAGATTGGACCAATTGGGGTAATCCAAGTGAAGCCTGCACCCGCGCTAAAACGCATGTTATTGTCTTTTTCATTTAATAGCGATACGGTATTGCCATTCACTGTGACTTTTTGGTCATATTTATTGGTGGTGTCAAACACTTGTGCCCCTTCAACAAATAACACGGGACGGATTTGGTCTGCCCAATCGCCTTTAAACGGCATCGGCAAGATTAATTCAGTACCCACTTGCGCGAGTGCATTACCGCCAATCTCTTCTGGGTAATTATCGACCCCATTATAATTCTTCACTGGGTAATAACGCTTACTGGTAGGGCCTAAAGTGGCATTCTCATAACCACGCACTGAGCCATAACCCCCTGCAAAGAAGTTTTTCCAGAAAGGTAAATCGTTACCATATCCTAACTTGGTATAACCGCGTAGTACGGTATTTTTTAGGAATGGTCGATAGTAGTTGCCTTGATAGACCAGTTTTTGGTAAGTGGCATCACCAAAAGCCAGTTCCAAATTGACGTTATGTGACATACCTTTGGTTGGAAAACGTCCACGGTCAAGCGTGTTCATATTCCAGCCTAAATTTAGGCTAGCCGTATTAAATGGGTCTGATTCGAATGATTCATTGCCATCAGAGTCTGAACCTACTTGCAGATTACCCTCGTCTTTTAAGTACTGATAGTTTGATACCGCTAACAAAGCGCCTGCTTTGATTTTGGTACTATCAAGTGTGAGACCAGCACTTAAACTCTTATTTTCATCAATCGGGTAGCTAAAACCTAAGGTGCCACCATACGAGTCTGTTACATAGTTTGAAATGTTTTTTCTGTCATATTTGGTTTTGCGTGTATAGATACTGGCACTTTGCGATATCCCATCTGGGGTAAAGTACGGGTTGGTATAGCCCAAATTATAACTATCTAACGTCTGAGAACGCGATAACGAAATATTGACCTGATTACCTGTACCCAAAAAGTTAGATTGACTTAAACCTGCTTGGAAAGTGATACCACCACTTTGTGAATAACCAGCCGCAATGGTACTAGTACCTGATGGTTGCTCCTCTACTGCAACATTGATATCTACCTGATCGGGGGTGTTGGGGACAGGTTTGACATCCATGTTGACAGTTTTGAAGAAGCCTGTACGCATCAAACGCGTGCGCGACAAATCGATTTTTTCATTGGCGGCCAATGCGCCTTCCATTTGGCGCATTTCTCGGCGCAATACTTCATCTGCGGTTTTATTATTGCCGGTAAAATTGATACGGCGCACATACACAGGACGCACAGGATCAATAAAGAAATCGACATCTACCGTGCGAGTGTCCTCATTGATACGGGGCACTGGGCGGATTTGGGCAAAATAGTAGCCATCGTTACCATACAGTGTGCCAAGATTTTGTAAAGTTGTCGTCATTTGACGTTGTGAATAACGCTCACCTGGCTTAAATGCTACTTGCTTACGAAGCTTGTCGGTATCGTAGTTGGGCGTACCCATAAAGTTGACATTACCAAATTTATATTGCTCACCTTCAGTAAGATTGAGCTCAATAAACACTTTGTCTTTTTCTGGACTTAAATTAATGGTGGCATCATTGATGGTGAATTTGACGAAGCCCGCGTTTTGGTACATGGCGGTGACATTTTCTAAACTTGCCGCAAGCTTTTCTTTGGCATAGCGGTCAGATTTGCTAATCACATTGATCCATGAGCTTTCTTTGATGCTCATCGCCTGTCTGATTTCTTTGTCGCTAAAATGTTTGTTACCAATTACCTTGATATCGACAACACGCGCCGCTTTACCTTCAACAAAATTAAATTTAAGCGCAACGCGGTTATTGTCTAAGGGCGTTTGGGTCACATTAACTTCGCTATTATAATAACCTTGCTGATTATATTGCTGTTTTAGCTCATTTTGCACTTGCTCAACTGTCGCCTGTTTTAGCACATTGCCTTCTACGATGCCAATACGTTTTAGGCCTTCGGTCAATGCTTCTTTTGGAATGAGTTTATTACCGTCATAAGTGACATTTGCGATAATTGGGCGCTCTACCACGTCAAATACCAACTTATTGCCTGATTGGGAGGCTTTAACGTCTGAGAAATTGCCAGTTTCATAGAGGGCTTTGATACTAGCTGCGATATTGGCATCGTTTGCTACTTCACCGGTATTGACAGCAAGCACTGGATAGAGGTTATCAGCGGATACCCGTGTCAATCCATTAAATTGAATATCACTCACGGTAAAATTTGCCGCTTGTGCATACGAGGTAACGAGTGCTAACGGTGCAACCAAAAATAACGCTGAATTTCGCATATAACTTGTTTCCGAATTGACGACTGCCCAAAGATAATGCATGAAACCTGCCATCTTTAACTATCTAAAATTAGTTATCCAAAGATCATTATCTAGGTTTGATAATCTAAATTTGGTAATCTAAGTTTAGTCCGCTAAAAATAACAAATGCTATCAAAAAGGGTGACTTGATTAAACTTCTAGTAATAGTTTGTCTTTGATGTGTAGCTTGTATTATCAAAGTACAAGAGATCCGTAAATAAATTTTACTGGCATAAGGTAAGCTAAATTTTGCGTAAAGTCTAGCGAAAAAACAAAACTACAAATCAATATTTTAGCCAAATTTGGGTCGGTTAAAACAAGCGTGAGATATCGTTACCAATCGCCAACAGCATGAAACCTGCAAGCAAAACTAAACCAATATTCATTCCCATCATTTGTATTTTCTCCGGCATGGATTTACCAAAAATAGCCTCATAGGCATACATGACAATATGACCGCCATCAAGCACAGGTACGGGTAATAAATTGAGCACAGCAAGGCTTAAACTGATAATCGCCATAAACGACAATACCGCTTCCCAACCGATGCTAAAGCTTTGATTGGCGACTTTGGCAATGGTAATGGGACCTGATAGGTTCTCTACCCCAATGGTGCCGGTCAACATTTTACCCATGGATTTGAGGGTCATGGCACTTAAATTGACAGTTTGATGCACGGATTTTTCGACCGCTTGGATGGGGGTATATTGAATGGTTTTTATATACTCAGGTGGCGGTGCAACCTTAGATGCTGCGGCCGCTGCGCCAATTTGTCCAAATCGATTGCCCATCGTATCTTTTTTTGCTTGTGGCATGACTTTTAAGGGGATGATTTTGCCCTGGCGCTGTACTTCAAGCGTTAATAACTGCTCGGGGCTAGATTTGACAACTTGTGAAAACGCCAGCCAATCGCTCACTGGTTGACCATTGACACGGGTGATGGTATCACCGACTTGCAGACCTTGACGCGCGGCAGCGCTATTTGGGACAATTTCACCGACCACCGCCGGAATTTTTGGTTGCCACGGAATCGCGCCTAAACTATCAATGGGGTTGGTTGCTTTACCCGCTTCTACTTTCATAAAGCGCTGTATCGGCACGGCAACATTGGTTTGACCTTGCGCGCCATTCACCGTTAAATTAACTTGTCCCGACTCGCCCATGCGATCGGCTAACGCATAGTTAATATCCTGCCAACTTTGGATGGGTTTATTATCGACCGCAACAATTTCGTCACCAACTGTGAGACTGGTTTGACTGACAGGTGAATTGGGCAAAATACTGCCGACTTTGGTCGCCAATACTTGGGTTGGTGTGATAAATAGCAGCCAATACAAAAAAATCGCAATTAGTAAGTTCATCACCGGACCTGCTGCGACGATGGCGATTTTTTTCCAAGGTTGTTGGGTATTAAAGGCTAAATGACGTTCAGCTGGATTGACTGTGCCTTCTCGCTCATCGAGCATTTTGACATAGCCGCCAAGCGGAATCGCAGAAACCGCATAATTAATCCCAGTTTTTTTACTTGTCCAGCTTAGCAGCTTTGGACCAAAGCCAATTGAATAGGTCAATACCTTGACACCGCATAGCCGAGCGACAATGTAATGCCCCCACTCATGTAGTGCCACCAAAGGTCCTAGTACCACAATTGCAGCTAAAACGGTCAAGATGAAATTCATGGCTATCCTTTTGACAAAATCACAGGCTAAAAATAATTTAACTATCGTTATGTTAATAAGTTATGAAGTCATTTTTAACGATTATCAACCAGTGTTGCCAACTATTTTTAAGCTTTTTTAAGCACTGTTTAAACATTTAAATCGGCAATACATTGGTGTGCTTGTTCGCGGCTTAGTTTATCGACCGCCAAAATCGCTTGCAATGACCCAATCGGCTGTTTTTCAGCTTGCAATAGCACTTTTTCATTGATATCGGCAATATCGGTTAAACAGATGTCACCATTTAAAAACGCTTGAACGGCTATCTCATTACTGGCATTCAAGGCGATACACGCATAGCTTCCTTGTTGCATGGCTTGATAAGCCAACCCAAGGCATTTAAACTTTTCTAAATCAGGTCGGACAAAATTTAAGCCACTTAACTTAAAAATATCTAATCGTTCCACCCCACTGCTGATACGATCAGGGTATGCCATAGCATGGGCAATGGGGGTACGCATATCAGGACTGCCAAGCTGGGCTAAAAAACTACCATCGTTGTATTCAACCATAGAGTGCACGATGCTTTGCGGATGAATGACCACTTCAATCTCAGAGACTGGCATATCAAATAAAAAACTTGCTTCAATCAGCTCCAAGCCTTTATTCATCATGGTAGCACTATCTACTGATATTTTTTGCCCCATGGACCAGTTCGGGTGCTTGACAGCCTCTGCAACGCTGGCGCGTTTCATATCATCGAGTGTTTTGTGTAAAAATGGTCCACCTGAGGCAGTTAACCAAAGCTTTTTAATACCATGGTTATCATCATGAATGGCATTGCGCTGTTGTTGCACCGCGGTAGGCAAACATTGAAAAATGGCATTGTGCTCACTATCAATTGGGAGCAATTTGGCATTTGACTGTTTGACGGCTTTAATCATCAGTTCACCTGCCATCACTAATGCTTCTTTATTGGCAAGCAAAATCGTTTTACCCGCGTTCGCCGCTGCCAGCGTTGATGGCAAGCCTGCAGCACCGACGATAGCCGCAACCACCATGTCCACTTCTGCTAGTGTGGCAAGCTCAACTAAACCTTGCTCACCAATCAAAATCTTGCAGTTTAGATGAGCGTCGCTGAGCATCTGCGCAAATGTTGCTTCCTTTTCTTTGGCAACACAAACATAAGTTGGCTTAAATTGCTGACAAATACTCAACAGTTTATCGAGCCGCGAAAACCCTGTCACCCCGACCACGTTATACAAATCAGGATGCTGACTGACGACCGATAGTGTACTATCGCCGATAGAGCCAGTTGTGCCCATAATAGCAATGTTTTTTTGCGGTATAGTGTGAGTTGAAGATAGCATTACAATGACCTAGTAAGTTGGGGCAGACGGCGGTTAAACCTAACATTTTACGTTTACAGCGGCAAATTGCCACTGTGATAAGCATATTAACACGCGAGAAGATTTTTAAGCATCAATCAACAAGCAGTTGCGCAAAAAAAGATTGAATGAAACACAAGCTTGCATTGATTAGTGAATTAAACAAATTGATATTGGCTAGATTGGTATTGAACAGATTAATATTAAGCAGATGTGAAAATTTTTGAAAGCTAAACCCAATGTAGCATTAAATTAAGCCGTAAAATTTCATCGCCCAAAATCCCAACGCAAAAATTGGCACGGCTGAAAGCTGCGAATCAATACGATCAAGAATGCCCCCATGCCCTGGTAATAATGCCCCGGCATCTTTGACGCCTGCATGGCGCTTTAGCATACTTTCAAATAAATCACCGAACACGGACATGATGATAGTGAGCAACGATAACAGCAAAAACAATCCAATAGCCGTCATCGACCAATCGTTTAACAACCCAAACGATACGCCAATCACCACAAGCGTACCCGTGGCAAGTCCACCAAGTAAGCCTTCCACACTTTTATTGGGTGAGACGTGCGGGGACATTTTGCGTCTACCAAGTTTTCGTCCGACAAAATAAGCACCGCTATCCGCGCACCACACCAATACAAACACATATAGCAGCCACCAAGCTGAAAGTGACCACAGATAATACATCGCAGTAATGGCGGATGACAGTATAATCATACCGATGATGTACAAATGCTTACCATACCAAGCTTGCGTATTGTTGGGATAATGGCGAATCCAGCCAATCGCTAGCAACCAAATCAGCGCGGCAACCAGCCAAAAAAACACCCAAGCGGTTATGCTGCCAGTTAGCTTTGCCATCACCAATAACAAACTGACAATCGCTAACACCATAAGGCTATATATATAATCGATTGGTTTGGCAGGTTTGGTCGGGATTTGGGTGGTAGGCGGAATATAATTGTCGGGATTTTGGTGAAATGATGGCATGAGCTTTGACCACTCAAAAGCCCCAAAACCTGCACCCACTAACAATAGCGGCAACATCAAAATAGGCTCGCGGGTAGCAAACATCGCAACGCCAACAATCACTAATAAAATAATGGCGGTTCTAATGCGTTCCCACATGACAATTCCTATTGATTAATTAAAAGCCCAAACCTAATACTTGCTCGCTGGTCTTACCAAATCGACGTTCACGACCCATAAAAATATCAATCATTTGGTCTAATTCAGCCGCCTTGAAATCTGGCCAAAGCGTTTCGGTAAAAAATAACTCAGCATACGCACATTGCCAAAGTAGAAAATTAGAAATGCGGTAATCACCCCCGGTACGGATTAACATATCAACCGCTGGTAAATCCGATAGCGACAGGTGGCGTGCAAAATCGTCTTGGGTAATGGCATCGGCAGTAAGCGCGCCTTGTGCCACTTGCTTGGCAACTTGGCGGCAGGCATTGACGATGTCCCATTGACCGCCGTAGCTGATAGCAATCACCAAACTCATTTTAGTAAAATGGGCAGTTTGATCTTCTGCATCTTGCATAATCGCGCGTAAATGCGGCGTCAAGGCATCCCTATCGCCGATAAAGCGCAAAGAAATTTGATGCCGCAACATCCGTGGTAATTGGTCATGGACGGTTTGCTCAAGCAGCTTCATCAATAACACCACTTCATTGGCTGGGCGCTGCCAATTTTCGCTAGAAAAAGCAAATACCGTCAACGCACGAATACCAATATCCATGCAATGCTCAACCAAAGGGTCTAAATTATCTTTGCCGGCAATATGCCCGCCACCGCTTGGTAGCCCATGTGCTTTTGCATAGCGGTTATTGCCATCCATAATGATGGCAATATGTTGTGGCATTGCTACCTTTGACTCAACCATGACCTACTTCTTATGAATTGGTTCTTTTATTGGATAAATAACGATTAAACGGCCATTAACTCTGCTTCTTTGCTAGAGAGCATTTTATCAATGCTATCAATGTATTTATCAGTCATTTTTTGGATGTCGTCATTGGCGCGGCGTTCATCGTCTTCTGAGATTTGCTTGTCTTTTACCAAGGCTTTTAAGGCATTGTTGGCATCACGGCGGGCATTACGCACGGAAACACGGCGCTCTTCGGCTTCATGACGTGCCAATTTTTGCATATCTTTACGGGTTTCTTCTGTCAATGCGGGTAGTGGTACCCGAATCACTTCTGCGCTCATTGGGTTGAGACCCAAATCTGATTCACGGATTGCTTTGTCCACTGCCTGCACCATGCTACGGTCAAAAGGCTGCACTAACAGGGTACGCGAGTCTTCAACGTTGATGCTCGCCACTTGATTAAGTGGCATCTCAGAGCCATAGTAAGACACCATCACACCCTGTAAAATACCAGGATGGGCACGGCCCGTGCGTAATTTACTAAAGGCATTTTCCAAGGCTTCAATCGCCTTTTTCATTTTGTCTTCACCTTGTTTTTTAATATCGTTAATCATGTTGCATCCTTTTAAAACTCTGTATGTCAAATTTAGAAATTAGTAATTGATAACTTTGGTGCCTTCTGCCTCGCCCATCACCACATGAAGCAGCGCGTTGGGTTTTGCCATATCAAATACTTGCAGCGGTACGTTATGCTCACGCAGCAACGCAATCGCAGTCAAATCCATCACCCCCAATTTTTGATCTAGCACTTGGTCAAAGGTGAGTTCGTCGTATTTGACGGCATCGTCATGGGTATTTGGGTCTTTGTTATACACGCCATCGACTTTGGTGGCTTTTAGGATTAAATTGGCTTCAATCTCGATGCCACGTAAACATGCTGCGGTATCCGTGGTAAAAAATGGATTGCCGGTACCTGCGACAAACACACACACTTCATTGTTTTTTAAATAGCGAATGGCATTGCGGCTGCTGTAGTTTTCAGTCACTTCACCAATTGGCAAGGCTGACATCAAACGGCATTTGATATTACGGCGCTCTAGGGCGTCACGCATCGCCAAGCCATTCATCACGGTCGCAAGCATACCCATTTGGTCGCCTGTGACACGGCCCACCAAGCCTTGTTTTTGTAGCGCAGCGCCACGATACAAATTGCCACCACCGACCACGATACCCACTTGCACACCCAATCCTACCAAGTGGGCAATCGCAAGACTCATGTTGTCTAATACGCCTGAATCAATCCCCATATCATTTTTGCCTGCCAGGGCCTCGCCAGAGAGTTTGAGCAAAATACGTTGGTAACGGGGAGCTTTATCAGACATGGTTGACCTCTTGTTGGCTGTTGGATAACAAATAATGCAAATGGCGAAATTTTAACAAAATTAACGGTTTTTAGATAGTGTAAAGATAATTTCAACAGTCATTTTAATTTTTACCCTGCTCTCACCTTGAAAATTCAATCGGCTTTAGTCATCAAACTATCAAGTCGCTATATTAATGTGTAGATTATTAATGCGTGGCTGAATGAGAAAACAGATTAATCACAATCACACCCAATACAATTAGGCTCATACCCACGATAGCAGGTAAATCCAGTTTGTTACCCAAAATAAAATAACCAATGATAGCGGTCAACACAATACCTACCCCTGACCAAATGGCATAAGCAATCCCCAGTGGTATGATTTTGATGACTTGTGAAAGAAGATAAAAAGCAATGCCAAAACAAATCACGGTGGTGATAGTGGGCAAGGGTTTGCTAAATCCCTCTGATTTCGCCAAAAAAGTTGAACCAGTAACCTCACTGACAATCGCAATCCCTAAAAGACCATACGCTAACATTGATTGAGACATGACAATCCTTATCTTTATAACAATTCACCTGTAAAACTGGCAAAAAGGTCATACTCATTGGCTTCATCAATGGTGACGGTCAAAAATTCACCGACTTTAACCGATGCATCAATATTATCTACATACACGTGACCGTCAATTTCTGGCGCATCGGCATAGCTACGGCAAATGGCGATATTTTCTTCTTCATCAATCTCATCTACCAGCACTTTTAAGGTTTTACCGACTTTCTCAGCCAGTTTTTCGGCACTGATTTGTTGCTGTAGCGCCATCAGTCGTTCATAGCGTTGTTGTTTGATAGCTTCTGGCACAGGGTTCGGCAAATCGTTTGCCACCGCGCCTTCTATTTCTGAATAGGTAAACGCCCCTACTCTGTCTAATCGCGCCTCTTTGAGCCAGTCAAGCAAATATTCAAAATCTTCTTCTGTCTCCCCAGGGAAACCCACCACGAAGGTAGAGCGAATGACAATATCGGGGCAAATCGAGCGCCAAGTTTTGATGCGCTCCAGTACGTTTTCGCTATGCGCGGGGCGTTTCATGGCTTTGAGCACATTGGGGCTGGCATGTTGGAACGGGATATCAAGGTATGGCAGTAGCTTGTCCTCACTCATCAGTTTGACCACAGCATCAACATGTGGGTAAGGATAGATGTAATGCAAACGCACCCAAATGCCCAGACGATTCAGTGCCTCGCACATATCGTAAAATTTAGATTTGATGGGCATGCCATTCCAAAAACTGGTTTTATATTTAAGATCTACGCCATAGGCTGAGGTATCTTGTGAGATGATTAATAGCTCTTTGACGCCGGCATTTTTGAGCGCAGCCGCTTCAGTCATGATACTGTCAATCGGGCGACTAACGAGGTCACCACGAAAGCTTGGGATAATACAAAATGTACAACGGTGGTTACAGCCTTCGGATATTTTGACATAAGCATAATGTTTTGGCGTAAGCTTAATGCCCGCATCATTGATTAGGTCGATTTTTGGGTCGTAAGTTTTTGATGGTGCAGGTTTTGGCACATAATGCGACACGGCATTGACGACTTCTTCATAGGCATGTGCGCCCGTCACCGCAAGCACGGCTGGGTGCATGGTTTTGATTTTTTCGGCATCTTTGCCAAGGCAACCGGTGACAATCACCTTGCCGTTTTTGGTAATCGCCTCACCAATGGCGTCAAGCGATTCTTGCACCGCAGATTCGATAAAGCCACAAGTATTGACCACCACCAAATCTGCGCCATCATAGTCACTGGCGACTTGGTAGCCATCACGGCTAAGCTCGGTGATAATGCGCTCGCTATCCACCAAGGCTTTGGGGCAGCCAAGCGATACAAAACCAATCTTAGGCGCTTTTGTCGTTACTATATCTTGAGCCAGTTGGTGCGCCGTTTGGCTGGCGCTTTGACCTACAGTACGGTTTTCGTTATGATTGGCTTGATGGTGGGTGGCAGGTTTATTGGTAGACTGGGGATTAAAAACTTGCGGTTGGCTTGGCATGATTTTCACTTTTAAAAAATTTAATCTGACTATTTTACTAAGTTTTGCTGTTTTTACCAAATCAACTTTTTAATTTTTCATCGACTCAAATTAACTGTATAGGTAAAAATTTCAAATGCTAAAAAAATTAATCTATTGTTCATAACCTATTGTTCGTAAAACCCCTATCAACTGTAGCACTCCCAATCATGACTACTCAATATGAGCCATACCCTGCAAAAACGCTCGCCGTCATGGTTTTACTTTAAGTAAATGCTTGCAAAATTATACTCAATCAATACTTTATAAAAAATCCGCCAAAGTTTGACGGATTTTTTGTTTTAAATATTCAACTCATCCCACAATTTTTCTAGGCGTTTATCTGAGACTGGCACACGGGTTTTCATCGGCTGGGCAAACAGCTGAATCCGAAACTCCTCAACCAACCAACGATACGGCATAATTGTCTCATCATTACCCTTAACAGATAGCCTTTCCATGTGTTTATCAAGCTGATACACGGCATCAAGATCGGCATCTAAATTGTGCTCAAGCCTATCAAGACGCACCAACAACGCCTGCAAATAACGCGGATATTGCTGCCAATCTTGATAACTCATGCGGTACACAAAGTCCGATAAACTCAAATCATCGAGCTGGTCTTCGATATCCTCGATACTTTCTTCAAAAATATCACGATCAAGTAACAGCAGTTTTTGGCGAACTTGCTGCCACTGCTCATACACCGATTTTAGCTGCACTAGTACGCTTTGCCCAACGCTCAAGAAATTGGCCAGCACCACGGCTTTGGCTTGGTTAAATTCATCCAAGGTCAAAGGCAACTGATTGATGGCAATCACCAACTCTTTATCATGAATCCCTGCCGTGAATTTTTCATGGTCAAACGCTGCAACAAATTTTTCAAAAGTGGCATCAAGCGTGGCATGAATCAGCAAATCTTTGAGTCTATCAAGCTCACCAAGCGGCGCAAAGGCAAGTTTAAAGTTTTTATCAATTTGGCTGGTAAGCTGTCTGGCTTTTGCTCCGAGCTCATTGCCGATTAAAGCAAGCAAGCCTTGACGGTGTTTGTTGAGTGCCACACTGACATCGGTAAACTGCTGAATAGACACAGCCTTTTTATCGCTATAGCTTGGCTGCCCATCAGCAACCAGCGCCGAAAACTGCTTGATCATCACGCCTGCACTGTGGCGGTTTTGCATAAAGTTAAAATGCTCGGGAAACTCGCTATGTACGCCTTTACCACTGGCGACAGCTTGACTTGTGGTGACTTGATGACGCAGTTTTAATGCGTCAATATCTCGCCCTTTTTCAATCAGGCGGTTTTTGTCATCGACCAACGCAATTTGTGGCTGCAAATAGGTTTCAACCTCGCTTGGGTTAAAGTCTTTTGGCTCTACAAATTGGTTGTTTGCGCCACGCACGCCGCGCTGGTTTAAGGCTTGGCACAGTTGCCTTAGCAGTCCGCCATGATGGTTTTTTTCAAGCGTGTCAAAAATTTGTTTGGCGGTATCAGGCACGGGTACGATTTGACGGCGAATATCTTTTGGCAACGTCTTTAATAGCTGCAAAACCAGCTCATAGCGCCACCCTGCAATACCCCATAATAATTCAACCGCATCAACCTGTGGTAAGGCAACGAGTGGGACTTTAATGGTCACACCATCATCGTCGCTAGTCGGGTCAAAAATATACGACAGGGGTAGTTTCAGATTACCCAGTTGCCACGTTTCTGGGAAAGCTTGGGTAGCGGGTGCTTGTTCGTTGAGTACATCTTTATCACTAAAAAATAAAAACTGTGGGTCCGTTTTTTCTACTTCTTTTCGCCAATCTTCAAATACTTTACGGCTAGCGATATGCTCAGGCACTCGCTTGGCATAAAAGTCGTATAATTGCTCTTCATCAACCAGCAAGTCTCGACGTCGCAGCTTATCTTCAATCAAGGAGACATCAGCGACTTTATCTATATTATGCTGCAAAAATGGCGGCAATTTGCCCTTTTTACCATCGCCTGTGGACGGGGCATTCAGATTGCCCAACACCAAGGCATCTCGCAAAAAGATTTCTCGAGACTCAGTAAGATTGACTCGCTCATAATTCATCAGTTGTTTGTGTACCACAATCAGACCAAACAGGCTGATTTGGGCGTATGCCTTGACATGCCCCGTTTTGGCTGACCAATGCGGCTCAAAATAATGGTATTTGAGCAAATCCCCTGCCATCGCCAATATCCACTCTGGCTCGATTTTGGCAGCGGTACGCATAAACACCTGCGAGGTCTCAACCACCTCAAACGCCATCACCCATAGCGGATTTTGTTTGAATAAAGTACTGGCTGGAAAAATCTTGGCTTTGTGCTGACGCGCAGTGACATACTCGCCGCGTTTGGCTTTGATTAGCTTGCCGCTTTTATCGACATCATTAACTTTTTGGGCAATAAACGACAGTAGACCCGTGAGCAATGCTCGGTGAATAGGCACATAACTGGCGGGCTCTTGGTTGATTGTTAATTTTAAGCCATCCACCATTTGCAGCAACTGGCTATGGGTTTGTTGCCATTCACGTAAGCGCGGTGAGCTTAAAAAATGTTTTTTGGCAAAGCTTTTACGTTGGCTGTTGGTTAGTTTGTCGTTTTCATACGGGCTTTGCGCGATTGGCGCGGCTTCATCGTCTAGTGTTTCATTTTTTTGACGGTCAATACCACCGCTTTTAAATCCACTGCTTTGAAATAAGGCCCCATGAATTGCCTGCCAAAGACTAAGATAAAATAAAAAATCGCTGTCGGCTTGGCGAAATAATGCGTGTTTTTGGTCGGCTTGGGTTTGCTTATCGCTCGGGCGTTCTCGAGGGTCTTGCACTGACAAGCCCGATACAATCACCAATAGCTCTTTGAGACAACCATATTGCTCACCTGCAATCAGCATACGTGCCAAACGAGGATCAATGGGCATTTTTGCCATCATTTGACCGACTTTGGTAAGTTGATTTGGAAGGCGTTTGGATTGACCTTTGCTATTGTTATTAGATGTGCTTAGGCTATTTTCAGGTTTTTTAGTGGCAATCGCACCCAATTCTTCTAATAGTTTACGCCCATCATTGACCAGTCGATTGTCGGGTGGCTGGATAAAGTCAAAATTTTCTACTTCCCCCAGACCCAAGTTTGCCATTTGCAAAATCACCGACGCCAAGTTGGTACGCAAAATTTCAGGCTCGGTGAATTCGGGACGGCTGGTAAAGTCTTCTTCTGAATATAAACGGATACACACGCCCGCGGCGATACGTCCACAGCGACCTTTTCGTTGATTGGCGGCAGCTTGGCTAATCGCTTCAATCGGCAGTCGTTGTACCCGCGAGCGATAGTCATAGCGTGACATCCGAGCAAACCCCAAATCAATGACGTAGCGGATATTGGGCACGGTTAAGGCGGTTTCGGCAACGTTGGTGGCGATGATAATGCGTCGTCCGCCTGTCGGGTGAAAAATCTGCTGCTGCTCGGCAAAACTTTGACGGGCAAATAACGGCAAAATCTGAGTATGACGGGGGGCATATTGGTTTAAAATATCTGCCAAATCATGAATTTGCGCTTCGGTGGCGGCAAAAATCAAAATATCCGCTTGGTCAGCATGTCCTTTGCTGGCAGCGTCTTGGTAGCACTCTTCCACCGCTGCGGTAATCGCTCGCGGCAAGTTATCTTCGACATCATCAAAGCTGTCATCATCCGAACCTGTGACAATCTCATCCGTCAACGGGCGGTAGCGCACTTCTACGGGATAACTGCGACCTTCAACCACAAACACAGGCGCGGGCGTCGCTTTTTTGGTTTTACCATCAACGCTAGAAAAATACTGGCTAAACCTTGCTGTGTCGAGCGTTGCCGAGGTGATAATCACCTTTAAATCGGGACGTTTTGGCAATAGACGCTTGAGATAACCCATGATAAAGTCAATGTTAAGACTGCGCTCGTGGGCTTCATCAATGATAATGGTATCATAGCGGCTCAAAAACTTGTCATGCGCCATTTCGGCAAGCAAAATACCGTCGGTCATCAGTTTGACAATGGAATCGGATGAGCCTTGCTCAGTAAAACGCACTTTAAAGCTCACTGTCTGTCCGAGCGTTTCCCCTAATTCTTCAGCAATGCGATTTGCCACACTACGCGCCGCTAATCGTCTTGGTTGGGTATGTCCGATTTGCCCTGTTACCCCTCGCCCTGCGAGCATGGCAATCTTAGGTAATTGGGTGGTTTTGCCTGAGCCTGTCTCCCCTGCCACGATAATGACTTGGTGGTCTTGGATGGCTTTGATGAGTCTATCGTCTTGTTGGCTGACGGGCAAATCTTCATTAAGATGTATCGTTGGCAGACTGGCGATACGGCTTTGCACTCTTTCTTGCGAGTGTTTGAGTTGTTTTTGGTAGCGGTCAAATCTTGACGTATAGTCTTCGCTTTCTTTGTCTTTGATTTGTTTTAACTGTTGGGCAAGGCGTGACAGATAATAGCTGTCTTTTGCCATGACAGGTAATTTCACATTTTGAGGCTTGTCTAGTTGAGGATCATTTAATGGTACAGCAGTCGATATAAGTTCTTTCATTCACTTAGGCTATTCTTATGGTAAACATTGCCTAGATAATGTGGTATGAATAAGCTAAAATCAAGCGTTATCTCTATTTTTAAGCTATCCAATAATTATTTTTATGACATTTGTATTTCATATGAAAGGAGAATTTATGAGTTTATTAAAAATGGTTGAAGTCATTCACAACCCTAATAAATTGCCGATTGACAGAGCGGTGATTTGGCTACATGGACTGGGCGCAAATGGTCATGACTTTGAGCCAGTCGTCCCTGACTTGGGACTCGATGGTAACCATGGCATACGGTTTGTATTTCCTCACGCCCCCGCCATTCCTGTAACCATCAACCAAGGTTATGTGATGCCAGCTTGGTATGATATTTTGGAAATGTCGCTTGAGCGCAAAATCGACACCGCACAGATTGAACAATCCGCCCGCTCGATTGGAGAATTAATCGCGCGTGAAGCCGAGCGCGGTGTATCGCCTGAGCATATCGTGATTGCTGGATTTTCACAAGGCGGTGCGGTCGCCTATCAAACCGCGTTAACCTATGACAAACCATTAGCCGGACTGTTAACCCTATCGACTTATTTAGCGACCAAAGATAGCCTAGTTTTAAGTGATGCCAATAAAAATCTAAACATCGCTATTCATCATGGCACACAAGACCCTGTCGTCCCAGTACAGCTTGGGCAAGAAGCCAAAGCATGGCTTGAGTCAAAAGGTTATCAGCCGCAGTTTTACAGCTATCCGATGGCGCACCAAGTATGTATGCCGCAACTCAAAATTATCGGTAAATGGCTAAATGATGTGTTGGCCTAACGGTGTTTTAGCATAATTTTTAGCATAAAAAGAGCGTACGTGACATGCTGCGCTCTTTTAGCAATTAGCCATTCATCTTTGGCAGTCGTTTTAACAAAATAAATAGCCAGTAATTGACCCATCCTAGCAAAACAAAATCCACCAACCACACAGTCATCAACCCCCAATGCATTTGATAGCCGTATTTGAGGGCGACCATACCACTGCCCCCCAAATATACAAAAGTGAGCATACTTAGCAGCAATAGCGCGTATGGGCTTTTGCCTTTGACGATATAAGGCGTTGATAAGAGCGCGGGTATCAACCACAGAGCTTGCCAAGCAATCCCGCCGACAATATCAGGCTTTACACTTGCCAACCAATGCGTCAATAGCGGTACTGCCAGCAATCGAAACCCCAGCCAAACCCACCATACTATGGTTAAGCGTCGGTGGATGGGATAAATGGGTTTGGGGGCAGATAGTGAGTGCGGGTCTTTTTTTCTCATAACGCTTGTTTTCTCATAACGCTTGTAATGCCTTGGCAATTTTTGCTAGACGTTGACCTTGGGCGATGGCTAACGTTTTTTCGTCCGCGGTCATGATGTGGTCATGCTTTGCGCCGCTGACATGGCTTGCACCATACGGGCTTCCACCTTGGCTCGTGGTATTGAGCGCAGGCTCACTATAGGGAATTCCCACAATCACCATGCCATGATGCAGTAGCGGCGTCATCATGCTAGTCAAAGTCGTCTCCTGCCCACCGTGCATGGTGCCCGTACTGGTAAATACAGATGCCGGTTTGTTTTGCAAATCCCCCGCGAGCCAAATTGTGACGCTATTATCCCAAAAATACTTCATCGATGCTGCCATATTGCCAAAATGGGTTGGGCTGCCGAGTGCCAGCCCCACACAGTTTTTTAAGTCATCCATGGTGGCATACAGGTCACCCTCATCAGGAATACTTGGCGCAACTTTTTCAGTCTCGCTACTGACCTTGGGTACCGTGCGAATCCGAGCGGCTATGCCTGTGCCACTATCTTCAATACCTTGTGCGACCAGATACGCCAAATCTTTGGTCGAGCCATTTTGGCTGTAGTACAAGACTAAAATATAAGGTTGACTCATGGTTTTTCTCACATCAATTTTGATAATTGTTACGTCAAGCTAGTTTGGGTGAATAAATTTTGATGGATGAATTTTGATGGCAGGGTCAAGGCAATCTACTAGCCAGATTGCCAATTGCAAAACACCAAAACTGTTCACAGTAATTCAATAAACAATTTTTTTGAATATGATACCATACTGCCATACAATCACTGCCTTTTTCGCCGATTTGATGGTCAAACTTTGAAATTTTTTATCAATAAGAACTATTATGAATGAACTCATTGCCAAACTAAAAAAATTATCCATTTTTAAACATAAATGGGTGCAGTTTTTGATGTATCTTATCAAAAATTTTATCGATGATAATTGTAGCCAAAAAGCTGCGTTATTGACTTATACCACGCTGCTGTCTATTGTGCCGATTTTAACCTTGTTGGTGGTGATTCTCTCCACCATCCCGCAGTTAGCAGAAGCGCGTGAGCAGATTCAAAACTTGATATTTAGCAATATTTTGCCCAGTACCGGATTACAGGTCACCAAGTATCTCAACCAATTTACCAGTAATTCATCGAATCTAACCATTATCGGTGTGGGTATTCTGTTTTTTACCACCATTTCCACTTTAATGACGATTGAAACCGCGTTTAACCAAATTTGGCGTGTTGAAAAAAAAGAGACTAGCTGGCTCAATCTTGTGCGTTACTGGGTGATTATTACCCTGTTACCTATTGTGCTTGCCATCGTCATGATTATCTCAAGTACCGTGCAAAGTTTGAGCTTTTTAAATCAAAAAATTGGCGGTTATGGGATTGACTGGGCGATTTGGGTACAAATCGGCTCGATTGCGATTGTGCTGATGGGGTTGGTGACCATGTATTGGTTTATCCCGCGCTGCCAAGTGCGTTTTAAACATGCGCTGGTTGCCGGTGTTGTGGTTGGAATTATCTTTGAAATCTTAAAACTCACCTTTGGTGCAATTGTTGATAACTTTACCAGTTATAAAGCGGTGTATGGGGCATTTGCAATTTTGCCGTTGTTCTTACTTTGGATTTATATTTCTTGGAATATTATCCTGCTTGGCGTACAAATCAGCTACTGTTTGACCATTTTTGAGACCAAAGAAATTTTCCCACGTCATGCTTTGTTTAGTTTGATGGATATGCTAAACGTGTTGTACCGTGAGCATAAAAAAGGCAATGTCGTCACCGAAGCCGGTCTGCGTGATGTGCTAGGTCGCCAAGAGATGCCAAATTGGTACACTTATATTAGCTTTTTACAAGATAACAATCTCATCACAACCAGTGACAAAGATGAATATGTCCTTAAACGCTCGCTCGATGATTATAGTTTTTGGGATTTTTATCAAAATATGCCCTATCCTTTGCCGCATGAAAAGGATTTGCGAAAACTTAAAAATAACGCGCCTTGGACTGTGCAATGGATTAATACCTTAGCCCGTGGTGAAGCCATGCTCAAATATAATTTTGATATATCGATGGCAAGTATTTTTGACAGTATCGCACCGCGTCAGGCTCCAAATGCCGAAGACATCGAGCCAGATAAGGGAAAAAAAGATAAAGGTAAAGGCAACAAACTAGCCGGTCAACGTGAAGGCTCAGGTCTATCAGGCGGTCAAGTCAGTGACGTGGTCAATGAAGATAAACGCATCAAAGAAACTGACGCTGAGCAAGCGACTGGTTTTGATGGTACGCTTGACTTTAAAGGTCAGGGTAGCTTGTCGAGTCAACCGCGTGATTTTAATGCCTTAAATAACGATGAGTTATCGGATGAATTATCACATGAATCCTCAGTGGATAAGCAAGCTCATGATAATCAGACACGCTTGTCAAATGATAAGGGGTTAGATGACAAACATCCGCTAAAAACGCTTGAAGAAAGTAACAGTGAATACGACAGTCATAGCGAAAACAAAGCCAATCCGTCATCCACACAAAATGGCAATGTCCAAGACGAGCATAAATTTGCGATTGACAATTATTTGAATGCCAATAATTTTGACAATATGCGTTGGGATATCAGTAATTTAGATGACACGAGTTTTAGCAATGAAATCACTACTACCCAAACAGTCCAATCAAAAATCCTAGCGGATGATGACAAACCAAAAGGTGATAATACAGCGGTAATGGCAAAAATTCGTCAGATTGTGCCGGCTAGTGTACTCGATAGCCCGTACAATCCTTTCAATTTTATCAAATCAAAAATTGCAGCCAATACGAGTAAAAAATCCCCGCGTATTATTACGGAAAAAGATAAACCAGATAGCTAGAACAGACAGCTAGTTTGGTGAGTAAAGAAGGGCAGATTCTGCCCTTCTTTACTCGCTTTTTTTATCGATAGCTTAAGCTTGTGTCATCTTTTTACCCAATAACCCTTTGGCGCGCATATTGCGATAAACCACCACAACAATGATTATATTCACTAGCAGTATCAAAAAGTTAAGCCAATTAAACCGATGGCTAAATAACTCATAAACCTCAAGCGGCAAAAACACGCCATAGCCCAATACACTATACCAATACGCCCATATCTTATCTCGATAAAGACCGTAGCTTTCCACAAAACGCAGCAGCGCATAGCCCATGACTATCCAAAAGGCTTTTTGCCAATTTTGGTTGGCGACCCAAGCATAGTGATTCAATGCCTCTATTTGGTGGTGCAGTGCCATACCCATGATACGATGCAGCGCCTGTGAAACCACCCGCGCAATCCATTGCAATTTATCATGCCCTACAAAAATAATAGCCGCCACCCCCACCGCTACCAATCCTTTTACCAGCTCATAGATAGCGACCATAATGATGGCGTTCTTGGCATGATGGCTATTAGGCACTGTCGGGGGTAACTGCTTAAACGCCTTTGGCATGATTAATTACCGTATCCAATCTTGAAACAAACTTAAAACAAGCTTTAAACAAGCCTAAAAAAAGACTTGCTCGACTTTCCCTATCAGCTCACTATTGATAAATGGCGTATTTTTGCCTTGCGACACCATCGATTCTTTAGTCACCGTCCAAGTCAGACTGGGGTCAACCAGCACCGCCCCGCCCGTTTGATGGTAGCTTGCTTCAATGCCAGCGATTTTGGCAGGGTTGAGTGCGATTTTTTCTACTAGCTGCTCTGGGGTTAAAATACCTTCTTTGACCAATTGACAAGCGAGCCCCATAAAAGTATCAAAGTTGCTAATGCCGGGTTTACACTCCGCAAATGGCGCTTGTTTAGCGGTTTTTGCCAAGGGCTCATGGTGGCTACAAATCGCATCGATAGTGCCATCTTGCAAGCCTTCTTGCAGCGCTTTTTTGTCTGTATTGGAACGCAGCGGCGGCAACACATACGCCAAGGCATTAAAACCAATCAAGGCATCATCGGTTAAATGTAACTGGTGCATCGCCACATCACAGGTCACCGGCAAGCCCCTTTGTTTTGCCCAGCGAATCAAATCAATCGATGATTTGGTGGTTAGCTGACCAAAATGTGCCGATACGCCTGTTTCTTCGACAATCAACAGCTGCTTGGATAACGCCACCGTTTCAGCAATCCAAGGAATCCCTGCCAAGCCGTGATAAGATGCAATATAGCCATCATGGGCGACACCGTTTTTGGATAAACTGGGTTCATCAGGGTAAAAAAATACTTTGATGTCATAAGTCGCCGCATAATCAAGGGCTTGCAGTAGTACGTCATCATTGGCGAATTTGCGGCGAGCATTGCTGACCCCGATGATACCACCTTGCTTCAGCCCAAGCATATTGGCGGGTTTTTCACCTTCAAGGCCTGCGGTCATCGCGCCCAATATATGCAGATGAATACCACCATCTTGATAAGCCCGCTCTCGCAAGCCTGTCAGTAACGAGCCGTTCTCAAGTACTGGGTTGGTATCGGGTGGTATAACGACATGCAAAAAACCGTTTTTTCGAGCCGCGGCGCCTTCTGATTTTAATGTACCATGCGACTGGTGTCCAGGTTCACGCAGGCGCGCACATAAATCCACTAGCGGCGGTAATAGCCATTTGCCATCGCTGTCGATAGGGTTAAGCTGCGTGGTATCAAATTGCCAGTTGGCAGGTAAAAGATTTTGAAGCGTCATGGTTTTGCCTACTTTGGTTTTGCCTACTTTGTCATTTTTTTCGCTAAATTTAAGATGCGCTGCGCGCGGCACGTTGCCCTTGCATAGCCAGTGCCAACACCGCCATACGTACCGCAATGCCGTTATTGACTTGTTTTAAAATCACCGATTGCTCGCCATCGGCAACAGCTGATGAGATTTCAACGCCGCGATTCATCGGTCCTGGGTGCATGACAAGCGCGTCAGGTTTGGCAAGGGCAAGGCGTTCGGTGGTAATGCCATACGCTTTAAAATACTCGGATGTCGATGGCAACAGCGGCGAGCCAATACGCTCATTTTGAATACGTAGACCAATGATGACATCACAGTCAACCACCGCCGCATCCAAATCGTTATAGACACTGACACCATAACGTTCAATGCCTTTTGGTAATAATGTCTTTGGCGCCACGACGCGAATTTCTTTAACCCCCAAGGTTTTGAGCGCTGCAATGTCCGAACGGGCAACGCGGCTATGCTTGATATCGCCGATAATCGCTACCGTTAATTCCTTAAACGGTCTTGGCGCTTCACGATAAATCGTGAGCATATCGAGCATGGCTTGGGTCGGATGCGCGTGCCAGCCGTCACCACCGTTGATGATGGCAATATTTGGGGTGACTTCGGTTGCCATAAAATGCGCAGCCCCACTCGATGAATGACGCACCACAAAGATATCCGCTGTCATGGCTTCAAGATTCCACAGCGTATCGCGTAAGCTTTCGCCTTTTTGGGTACTGGATTTGGCAATATCGATACTGATGACACTGGCGCCAAGACGTTTGGCAGCCACATCAAAGGTGGTGCGAGTACGGGTAGAATTCTCAAAGAACAAATTCATCACCGTACAGCCTTCAAGCTCATCACTGTTACGGATGCTATTGGGGCGACCGGCATTGTCGGTTAAGTAACCATTGGCTTTTTCGATGATGGCCATCAGCTGGGCTTTGGATAACCCTTCTACACCGATAAAATGCCGCAAATCGCCTGCTGCGGTCAGTTCTGGCTTTGCCATCGCTTGATCAAGCTTGCTCTGTAGCGCTTCGTTGGATAGGGTTTGGGTGTTTAAAATATTCATCAGCCACCTAGATTTGTTGTTATTTGTATAAATTTTGCCTATTTTACCGTAAATCGGCTGGAATAAATACGCCAATATTTTGCGATTATCGCTGATAAGACGGGTCAAAAAGTGCTACAATTTGCGGCAAATTGTCTATATTTTTTTTAATTCATCAGGTCTAAATTCACACTGCTTAATCGTATGTGATTGGCTTAGGGTGTTAATTTATAATTTTATAATAAGGTCTACTTATGTCAAATCTTGAAACTTATCTTGCCGCGCAAAACGCCCAACCTGCCATTGCCGACATCATTACCACCATTACCAAAGTCGGTATTCAAATTAGCGATTTGCTCAAACGCGGCGCTCTCGCAGATATTTTGGGCGAAGCGGGTAACCAAAATGTGCAGGGCGAAGAGCAAAAAAAGCTCGATGTCATTGCCAATGATTTGTTGCTAGACGCTTTGAGCAGCAATCCGCATTGCGCGGGCGTGGCTTCTGAAGAATTAGATAACGCCACCCCTGCCAATCAAGATGGCGATGTGTTGGTACTGTTTGACCCGCTTGATGGCTCATCCAATATCGATATTAATATGGCAGTCGGTACAATTTTCTCGATTTTACCCTACAACAACCAAGGTCACCCTGCGACGGATGAGGACTTTTTGCAAAAAGGGACTGAGCAGTTGGCATCGGGTTATATTTTGTATGGCACCTCAACTGTGATGTCAATCACACTTGGTAAGGGTGTCGCCATGTTCAGTCTTGACCCAGACACCAAAGCGTTTGTGCAAATCAAAGACCAAGTGCAAATTAGCGCAGACACCAAAGAGTATGCGATTAATGCCTCCAACTATCGCTATTGGTTGCCACCGATGCAGCGTTACATTGATGAGTTTACGGCAGGTAAAACTGGCGTGCGCGGTAAAGACTTTAATATGCGCTGGGTGGCGGCGATGGTGGGCGATATTCACCGTATTTTGTGCCGTGGGGGGATTTTTAGCTATCCGTTTGACACCAAACACCCTGATAAACCGGGTAAACTGCGTCTGATGTATGAAGCCAATCCGATGAGCTTGCTGATTGAGCAAGCGGGTGGTATGAGTACCGATGCTATCAATCGTATTTTGGATATCGAGCCGACCAGTATCCACCAACGGGTGCCTGTGGTACTGGGGGCAAAAAACGAAGTGGAGTATGTTAAAAAGCTGCATGAAGAAGTCAAATAATGCTTATCACTTCAAAAGACAACCCAACCATCAAAACTGCTCATGCCCTTCTCACTGCGTCGCGCCAGCGTAAAAAACTGGGCAAAACTGTGATTGAAGGCACGCACCTGCTTGAAGCGTATCTAAATGCTGGTCTCACGCCTGACACCGTCATTGTCAGTGAAAGCGGTTTGCACAATGACGAAATCAACGCCCTGCTCGGTCGGCTTAACCAGGTAAAAACGTTAACGATTAGCGATAATCTGTATAAAGAGATTCGCTCGCTGGGTGAGAGCCTGCCCATCATGGCGATGATTGACATGCCGCATTTAGACTTTAATCAGCCCATCACCAGCGATTGCTTAATCATCAATGGCGTGCAGGATAATGGCAATCTAGGCACACTGTTACGCACCGCCTCAGCCGTGGGAATTAAAACCATTGTCTGTACGATGGGCACAGCATCGGCGTGGTCGCCCAAAACCTTGCGAGCGGGCATGGGGGCAAATTTTAGTTTAACGATTTTTGAAGGCATCAGCGTAGATGAGGTATTGATGAAGGTCAAAGTGCCGATGTTTGCCACAAGCTCACATACCGATCATATTATTTATCAGACCGATTTGAGACAACCGCTAGCCTTGATTATGGGGCATGAAGGACAAGGCGTGGATGAGAGGTTACTTAGTCAATCCAACCCGATTGCCCTACCCCAGCCCAATGGTCAAGAAAGCCTAAACGTGGCGATAGCAGGGTCACTTTGTCTGTATGAAATGTTACGGCAAAGACGCTACGCATGATTGCCATACATGATTGCCATCAATGAACGAGTGCGACATAAATAAATGACTAGACAGCCTGTGTTTAGTCTTTTTTGTCGTCACTATCGCTTGGTATTAGCCGCCTGGTATCACCGCTTTAGCGACGGCTACCGTGCCTTTGACCACCCCTTTGGTGGTCTTATAGGCAACTTTGACAGGGACAGTGACAATTTTATGCACACACCCTTGTAAGATAACAGCGGTGGTCAGCACAAAAAGCAGGGTGGTTAGTTTTTTCATTCGTTACCTTTAATTGACTTTAAGATTGACTTTAAGAACGATAATCAGCATTGATTTTGACATACTCGTATGATAAATCACAGGTATAGACGGTATCACTTGCCTGCCCACGACCCAATTCAATATGAATGGTAATTTCAGGACGCTTCATTACCTCACTACCACGCGCCTCGGTATAGTCATGTGCCAAGCCGCCGCGCTCGCAGATACGCACATCATCGAGTGATACCGCCACTTTTGACTGGTCAAGCAGTACGCCCGCTTTGCCTACCGCTGCCAAAATACGCCCCCAATTTGGGTCGCTAGCAAAAAATGCGGTTTTTACCAGCGGTGAATGCGCCACTTCATACGCGATTTTGGCACATTCTTCAGCGGTTTCACCGCCTGTCACTTTGACCGTGATAAATTTGGTTGCCCCTTCACCATCACGTACAATCAATTGAGCGATTCGAATCATTACATTGTTAATCGCCTCATAAATTGCTTGATAATGCGGGTGATTTTCGCTGTCAATCACATCCCCAACTTGTCCTGTGGCAATCAACGTACAGCAGTCATTGGTCGAGGTATCGCCATCCACTGTGATGCGGTTAAATGACTGATTCACCGTGTCGGTCAAGATATTTTGTAGCAATGATTTTTCAATGTTGGCATCGGTTGCCACAAAGCCAAGCATAGTCGCCATATTGGGGCGAATCATGCCCGCTCCTTTTGAGATACCTGTCACGGTATAGGTGACGCCATCAATCGTGACTTGTTCGCTATGTCCTTTTGGTGTGGTATCGGTAGTCATGATGCTGTGGGCGGCGCCAAGCCAATTATCGTCGCTTAAATTGGCTAAGGCGCTGTCTAACCCCGCGATGATTTTATCCGCCGGCAAGGTTTCCCCAATCACCCCGGTGGAGTAAGGCAATACTTGCTCGGCTTCGACACCGGTTTTTTCTGCCAAGGCCACACACGTTGTTTTGGCACGCTGTTTACCGTCTTCACCCGTGGCAGCGTTGGCGTTGCCTGTGTTGACAATCAAATAACGGGGACTGTCTTTGGCGATAAATTCTCGCAGCAACTGCACAGGCGCGGCACAAAATTGGTTTTGTGTGGTGACAACCGCGGTATTTGCGCCCGCTATGATGTCAAAAACCGTTAAGTCTTTGCGCCCTGCATAGCGCACGTGGGCTTCGGTGATGCCAATTTTTATCCCTTTCACTGGGTTTAATTTTACAAGTTCGACATTGCCAACTGGCATGAGAGCGCTCCTTACTGTTGTTTAATTGATTAATCCAAAAAATCTGCCCAAATCGGGGCATGGTCGCTGGGTTTTTCCATGGCACGCAAATCATAGCTGACGCCTGCACCGTTGAGCTTATCCGCCAAATCAGGCGTCATCAAAATATGGTCAATCCGCAGCCCACGCTTTGGCTCATCGTCAAATCCCTTGCTGCGATAATCAAACCAGCTCAGCGCTTGACCATCGGCATATAACGCCCGATAAGTATCATGCAAATCTGTCGCAAGCAGGGCTTGGTACCACTCTCGCTCCTCTGGTAAAAACGAGCACGTGCCATTTTTTAGCCAACGTTTGACACTATCCTCGCTAATGCCAATATCAAAATCAAGCGGCGCAATATTCATATCCCCCATCAAAATCATACTGCGATTTTCTGCTTTAAGCTGCAAGATATAGTGGGTTAAATCGGCATAGAATTTACGCTTCATCGGAAATTTGGTTTCATGCTTGCGATTTTCACCTTGCGGAAAATAGCCATTAAGCACATCAATATATTTGCCATTAAAATCATAGCGCGCATGGATAAATCGTCGCTGCGCATCGTCGCTATCGGTTGGAAAGCCTTTTTGTACAAAAATAGGTTGCTGTCGTGATAATAACGCCACGCCATAATGAGATTTTTGCCCAAAAAACTCGACATGATAGCCCAATTGCTGCACGCTCTGTAGCGGAAATGCATCATCATGTACTTTGGTTTCTTGTAGCCCGATGACATCGGGCGCGATGATATCGCGAATGGCTTCAAGCTGGTGTGGGCGCGCCCGCAATCCATTGATATTAAAACTGACAAAACGCGGCATGTGTGTTCCCCAAATAGATAAATGTGGCTTGGTTAAGCGTTAAATGCCGACTATATTAGCGGATATTGCCCGCAAGCTCAATTTGAAAGCAAATTGGCTCTGCAACACTGAGGTTATGCATGATGAACCCGCAAATAGCAGGTGAAGTTTAAAAAAATTTTGGTATAATCAAAAAACCTTGCACTTTAATCACTGCTAACTTTGCAAAATATTTTTTTCAATTTTTTCTGGCGACGTGCTGACCCTAGACTTAAAAAGACAATATAATGGCTCGAGTTTCTTCTATTACCCGTGTTTTAAAAATCATCGAAGCCGTGTCTGCGGCACAGCGTCCTTTATCCCCGCTGGATTTGTCTGAGATTTTGGATATTCCAAAACCAACCATGCACCGACTGATACAGCAGCTGCAAGAAGAAGGCTTTGTGCGGGTCGATATCAATGGTACTATTGTGCCTGCGTCGCGTACGCGGCATATGGCGATTCATCTGTGGCAAAGCCAGCAAGTGGCGATTCAGCGATTTGCGATTTTGCAAAGACTGGTGGATAAAATCGGTGAAACCTGTGGCATGGCGGTACCCTATTACGTCAACATGGTATATACCGACCGCGTACCTTGTCCTTCTGCCTTACAAGTGTATATGCCCACTGATTCGCAAGCACCCATTTGGTGTACGGCGGCTGGTAAAATCTACCTAAGTACGCTCACAAAAGATGATAGGGTCACGCTACTAAAAAATTTATCGTTAACCGCTATCACCCCTGCCACAATTACCGATAGGGATGTACTCAATCAAAGTCTTGAACAGGTAGCCCAGCAGCGCTATGCAATTTCTGATGAAGAATATATTGCCCAAGCGGTCTCAATTGCTGTGGCAATCAATGACACCCAAGGTCGTTACATCGGCTCACTGTACACAACCGCACCCAAAACACGCAAATCCCTCGAGGATTTGATTGGGTTTGTACCTGATATGCAAAAAGCTGCGGATGATATTCGTGATGCGTTTTTTGGGGAAATTTAAATATTATCCTTGACAGTTTTGACAAGGCAAAGTTAAAACGCTCAAAGCGATTTTATTGATATATTTTATATAACATAGCGGGGCTTAATCAATTGCTGCCTCATCAATGTGGCAACAAACCCAAATGCTGTAAGCCTTGGTAGATACCATCTTCCCACGCAGCTGGACATACATAGTCAGCCGCCGCTTTCACATCGGCATGAGCATTCCCCATCGCCACGCCAAAGCCGACTGTCTGTAGCATTTCGATATCATTCACCCCATCGCCGAATGCCATGGCATCTTCAAAATCCAGCCCCAGTTTATTGAGCGCCTGCGCAATGCCGCGTGCCTTCGAGCCTGTCGCATCTAGAATATCGATACCGTTTTTATGCCAGCGCATAATTTTTAAAGTCGAGGGAAATTCAAAATTTACCTGCGTGTTGTCAGGATGAAATGCCACGACTTGATAAATAGGTATCGACAAATCAATGTCATCATGACGGGCAGTACGGTAAGCTATTTTAAGCGAATTCAAAGCTTCTGACAGCGCATCATCTTCCGCTAACGCGATAATTTCCGTATCGGTCATGTAGGCATAGGATAAATTGTTTGATTCAAGATAATCGGTAATCAGTTTAATTTGCGTAGTGGTCATCGGATAATGCGCTAACAATTCACCTTGGTGGTGACTGCATTGACCGTTGATGGTGACCAGCACATCGATACCCACGGTTTCAATGAGCTCATACACAGCTTTGGGAAATACCGCACGACCCCGACCGGTGGCGATAGCGACCATAATGCCTTGCTGCTTTAATTTTTTAAGTGCCTCAATCGCGGATTGCGGCACCCTTTCTTGCTGCTTGATGTACAACGTGTCATCAATATCAAAAAAGACAATTTTCGGTTTTTTGGGGCGTGCTGTTGGCTTAGACATAATAACACTAATGCGATAAATTGGGATTGACGCTAATTCTACCCTATTTTTGGGTTAACTTTTGAATTAACGAGCAGAAAAAAGCCAGAAAAAAAATCCTAGCTTTTTGCTAAATGCCAAAACTTATTGCAAGACGTTCGCATCATAATGCACCATAATGCTTGAGAAATCCTTATCCCCATGTTGCTCGCTATGTTTGGTGTAAAGCGCCGTGGCTTGGTCTGCCATTGGCGTCACCACCTGGGTATCATTGGCCGTTTGTTTGGCAAGGTTCATGTCTTTGAGCATGAGTTTACTCATAAATCCACCGGTATAACCACGGCTTGATGGCATGGCGTCACCAACATCGGGATGCGGATTACACACTTCCAGCGCCCAGTTACGACCGGTGCTGGCTGACAAAATACTGGCTAATACTTTTGGGTCTAATCCATTTTTGGCGCCCAAATTCATGGCTTCGGCTGTCCCTGTCATAATCACGCCAAGCAGCATGTTATTACAGATTTTGGCGACTTGACCTGCACCGACCTCCCCAGCGTGAAAGATATTTTTTCCCATCGCCTCTAAAACGGGTTTGACCTGCTCAAATTGCTCAGCTTGCCCGCCCACGATAAAACTGAGTGTCCCTGCTGCTGCCCCTGCGGTACCGCCTGATACGGGCGCATCCATGAACTGAATGCCTTTATCTGCCGCGACTTGGGCAACTTCACGTGCATCACTCGCTGCAATGGTGCTACTATCGACCAGCAAGGTATCTTTACCCATCACATCGAGTAAGCCTTGATTACCGTCTTTACCCAGATACACCTCTTTGACATGTTGACCTGCAGGTAACATGGTGATGACCATATCCACCTCTTTGCTTGCGTCCACAGGTGAAGTCGCCACGTTTGCCCCTTGTTTGGCAAGGTCGTCTAGCACGGCGGTGTTTAGGTCAAATACGTTTAGCGCAAAGCCATTTTTGATGAGATTTTCTGCCATCGGTTTGCCCATGTTACCAAGTCCGATAAAGGCAATTTTTTTAATGGCTGTTTGTTGATTATTTGACATATACAATCCTTGTATGTTGTGGTGTTTGTAAACTTTAGATATCAAGTTTGGCTAATTTTGCTGAGAGTGAATCGCTACCCAACCAAGCCTCAAATGGATGTTCGCTGTTGGGAAAAGCTGACGCAAGATGTGACTGGATATAGCGGGCATCGCATTCATCAAGGGTTTTACGCCATTGTGGCGATTTGTCTTTATCAATCAGTAAAGCGCGTACACCCTCACGAAAATCGGGGTAATTAACACAATGTAGCGACGCATTCATCTCCATATATAGCACTTGCTCAAGCGATAATTTGCTGGCATGTTTAAACATCTCAACCGTTAATGCCGCACTAACAGGGCACCCGTGCTGATAAGTCTCGACCGCTTTGGTGAGCCATTTATCCGCTTCGCCGTTGACTTTGGTAAAGTTGTCATCGCGCAACGCTGCATCTATATCATGCACTGAGCCTTTGTTTACTAGCGCTTGGATAGTATTAAAATGCATCATCAAATGACTGACTGCTAAATGCTCGGTATGATGAATTTTGGCTAAGGCATGGCTTGCGATATCATGTAAACTGTAGTCAGCTTGCCAATTGGCTTGTTTTAGCGCGTCAATCACTTTGTGGTATTCGCTACTTGCCACGGCATACTCGGCAAGGCTAGAGAAAATCGCATCGTTGGCGTTACAGTTCGCCCCTGTCAAGCCCAAAAACAGCCCAATTTTGGCAGGCATACGCGCCAAAAACCACGAACCTGTGGCATCGGGGTATAAGCCGATGGTAATCTCTGGCATGGCAAAACGGGTGGTTTCGGTGACGATACGATGGCTACACATCGCCATCAAGCCCATACCACCGCCCATGACAATACCGTTACCCCACAAGATAATCGGTTTTGGGTAAAAGTGCATTTGCCGGTATAGGCTATATTCGTTTTCGAAGAATTCAACCCCGTACGGATTGGGCTGCTGCATAGGCACTTGGGGCGGAGTGTCGATCATGCTGTCGTACAGTTTGCGGATATTGCCCCCTGCACAGAACGCCTTGTCGCCACTGCCTTTGAGCAAAATGGCGACGATGTTGTCATCGGTTGCCCATTTGGCGAGCTGATTTGCCATCAGTTTGCACATATCGACGCTTAGGGCGTTTAGGGCTTTCGGGTCATTCAATGTCATCGTGCCGATGTGGTGACCACAGTGGGTGGCGATGGTGTCAAATAAGACAGGGCTTTCTATGTTTTGCATTGTTTCTCCTTTACTATTTTCT
Organism: Moraxella sp. CTOTU48717; assembly: GCF_032057165.1. Classification (NCBI taxonomy): domain Bacteria; kingdom Pseudomonadati; phylum Pseudomonadota; class Gammaproteobacteria; order Moraxellales; family Moraxellaceae; genus Moraxella; species Moraxella sp. CTOTU48717. The sequence continues at coordinate 181,096 of NZ_DAMBBC010000002.1, forward strand.
AAATATTGGCAATGAATCAGCATAATCTTATTTTGGTGAAATTCTCGCTCTTGCATCGCAAAAGGCACAAATCCAAGCCGATGGTAAAAACGTAATGCCCCTGTATTGTGGTTAAACACCGATACGTGTGGCGTTACTTGCTTGTCTTGGCAAATCGCCATCATATACTGCATCAACTGCTCGCCAATTTGCTGATTACGGCACTCATCATGCACGATGACATTGCCAATATAGGCGGTCTTATCTGTTACATTGTACATATTGGCATAGCCAATGATTATTTGGCTATCTTTATCAATGGCAACGGTATTAAACTCACGGGTTTGGGCAATGTTTGCTACCTGCTCAGCCGTCCACGGAAAATGACTTTTTGGTGAAATCACATATAATTCATCGGCATCCGTCACCAATTTTGCGACTTTGTCAAAATCAAGGGGTTGGGCTTCACGAAAAACAACTTTCACCATATAATCACCTTACGATTATTTCCACTCTGGACTGCGTTTTTCAAGGAACGCATTGACGCCTTCTTTTTGGTTGTCGCCATCAAATAACTTGATAAATAACTCACGTTCCTTTATCCAGTTAAAACTTGGTGGTTGATAACGTGCCGACATAATCAAGGTTTTACTCGACGCAATCGCATCGGGGGATTGCTTCGCCACTTTTTGAGCCAGTTCTAAAGCCGTTTGTAACCCTTTGCCACTTTCCACGACTTCTTCCACCAAACCAATTTGCAGCGCCTTATCTGACTTAATACGCTCACCGCATAAAATCATACGTTTTGCCCAGCCTTCACCCACCAGCCACGGCAAGTTTTGCGTGCCGCCTGCACATGGCAATAAGCCAACAGATAGCTCAGGGAGTGCCATTTGGGCATGGCTCTCGGCAATGCGGATATCGCACGCCAATGCACACTCAAGACCACCACCCATCGCATAGCCGTTGATACAGGCAATCGACACGCCACGGAAATCCGATAACGCTTCAAACGCTTCTCCAAATGCCATCGCCATCTCCGCGGCTTGACCTTTGTCACCACTGGCAAAACTGTTTAAATCCGCCCCTGCGGAAAAAAACTTTTCGCCATCGCCATGCACCACCAAAGCGGTGACTTGTTTGTTGGCATTTAAGTCGCTAATGAGCTGCTTTAAACTGGCTAAGCTGTCCTTTGTCCAAGTGTGGGCAGGCGGATTATTGAGCGTCAAAACCGCAACGTGATTGTCGATTGTTAATTTTAAATTGGTGTAATTTGACATGGTAAATTCCTTTTAGAATGCCTTTAAATTCATTGCAATCTTGCCAACGCCCCATCTTCCATCATTTTGCGAGACACAATCATCCGCATCACTTCATTGGTGCCTTCTAGGATTTGATGCACGCGCAAATCGCGCACATGACGCTCTAGGGGATATTCTTGTAGATAACCGTAGCCCCCGTGTAGCTGTAGCGCTTGGTTGGCGATATCAAAACTCAAATCCGTGGCAAAGCGTTTTGCCATCGCACAATACGCCGTGGCATCAGGCGATTTGCTATCCAAATGATACGCCGCCAATCGCACCATCTGCCGAGCCGATACCAAATGGGTGAGCATATCGGCAAGTTTAAACTGCACATTTTGGAATTGGTCGAGGGTTTTACCAAACTGGCTACGCTCCTGTACATACTGCACGGCACGGTCAAGGGCAGCTTGAGCCGTACCCACCGCGCAAGTGGCGATATTGATACGCCCACCATCCAAGCCTTTCATGGCAAAGGTAAAGCCCTGTCCTTCTTCACCCAGTAGATTTTCGGCAGGGACTTTGACATCGGTAAAATGCACTGCCGCGGTCGGTTGGTTTTTCCAACCCATTTTATGTTCATTTTTGCCATAGCTGATGCCATCGCTGTTGGCATCGACGATAAAGGCAGACACGCCTTTTGCCCCATTGTCCGAGGTGCGCGCCATCACCACAAGCACATCGGTCGCCCCTGCCCCAGAGATAAACATTTTTTGCCCAGTAATGTGGTAATAGTCGCCTTGTTTGACCGCTTTGGTTTTTAATGAACCCGCATCTGAGCCAGCATTGGGCTCTGTCAAACAGTAGCTACCCAATTTTTCGCCCGCTAATAATTCAGACAAGTATTTTTCGGCAACCTCAGGTTTGGCAAACTCGCCAATCATCCAAGCGACCATGTTGTGAATGGTCATGAATGCGGCGGTTGACGTATCGCCATACGCCAGTTTTTCAAAGATAATTGCCGCATCAAGGCGCGGCAAGCCCAGTCCGCCAAAATCAGGGTTGGTGTAAAGCCCCATAAAGCCCAGTTCACCTGCGGCTTTGAACACCTCTTTGGGAAAATAGCCTGTGGCATCCCATTCGGCAGCGTTGGGGGCAAGCGATTTGGCGGCAAATTGGGCAGCCAAATCGGCAAAGGCTTGTTGATCTTCGGTAAGGGAAAAATTCATGGTAAATTCCTTTTTATGGCTAAATTACATCCATGCCATCAGTCGTTGCCAAGCGTTGCTTTAACTTAATGCAAAATCGCGACGCTTGGCTATATTGGCTATAACGTTTTTAACCTGATAGCCCAATTCAATGAGTCTTAATCACGAAATATTAATTGTTAGCGTCTATTTATTTTAATGAAATGGTAGTGTTCACCCCTTTACTGGCTTCATCATCAAACCAACGGGCGGTGACGGTTTTGGTTTGGGTATAAAACTGTACAGCTTGTTTGCCATACGGTCCTAAGTCACCCAGTTTACTGGCGCGAGAACCGGTGAATGAAAACATCGGTAGTGGCACAGGAATGGGTAAATTAATACCGACTTGACCCACATCAATATCTTGTTGGAATTTATGCGCTGCCGCACCTGATTGGGTAAAGATAGCCGTGCCATTACCATTTGGATTGGCATTGATGATGGCAATGGCCTCATCTAGGCTATCGGCGTACATGATGTCAAGCACTGGTCCAAAGATTTCTTCTTTGTAGCAAGTCATGTCAGTGGTGACGTTATCTAAAATAGTCGGTCCGACAAAGTTACCGTTTTCAAAGCCTTCCACCTTGATACCACGACCATCGAGCAGGACTTGTGCGCCTTCATCCGCGCCTGCTTGGATTAAGCGCTCAACACGCGCTTTGGCCGCTTTTGAAATAACAGGTCCTAAGTCTTTGTCATCTTTACCGGCTGCCACCACCAATTTTTTGGCACGCTCCACGATGTCACCCACCCAGTTTTTGGCTTCCCCGACCAAAATAACTACCGACAATGCCATACAGCGCTGACCTGCGGCACCAAATGCTGCACCGGCTAGTTGGTTTAGGCATTGTTCTTTATTGGCATCGGGTAGGATTACTGCGTGGTTTTTAGCCCCCATCATACATTGCACGCGTTTACCTGCTTGACTGGCTCGGTTATAGACGTGTGTGCCGACGGCAGTAGAACCCACAAATGAGATGGCTTTGATATCTGGGTGGTCACAAATGGCATCAACGGTGTCTTTGCCGCCATGCACCACATTGAGTACGCCTTTTGGGATTCCCGCTTCGAGCGCCAGCTCTACCAAGCGCATGGTGACCATCGGGTTTTGTTCTGATGGTTTTAATACGAAGGTGTTACCGGTGGCGATTGCCATTGGGAACATCCAAAGTGGAATCATGGCGGGGAAGTTAAACGGGGTGATACCCGCACACACGCCAAGTGGTTGCTGAATATTATACATATCCACGCCAGTTGCCACGTTTTCGATAAATGCGCCTTGTTGCAGGTTGCCAATGCCTGAGGCGTGTTCGACGACTTCAAGACCACGGAACACATCGCCTTTGGCATCGGCTAGGGTTTTGCCTTGTTCTTCGGTGAGCATGGCGGCAAGCTCGTCCATGTTGTCACGAATCAGTTGTTGGTATTTTAAGAAGATGCGCGAGCGGGTGTTGATTGGGGTTTTGCGCCAAGTTTTGAACGCTTCTGCAGCCGCCGCGACGGCTTGGTTGATTTCATCGGGGGTAGTTTGGGGTACTTTGGCAATCACTTGTTGGGTAGCTGGGTTGCTCAGGTCAATCCACTCACTAGTGGTTGATTCGACAAATTCGCCGTTGATGAGTTGTTTTACAGTTTGGGTAGTCATCGTAACAATCCTTGTTTTTACCGTGTTGGGTGTATAGCGTTAGATAGCGTTAAACGCGTTGCAAAACAGTGTGAATGAGTTGGGGGGTAGTGTCAATAATACTTAATTACTTAAGTATTTTTTCTGGAGTAGTTTTGCTAGAGTGGTTTTGCTGGGCGGTTGCCATAGGGTTAATGACAATAATTTTTGAGACTAGCTCACCTTTGCTGCGAGCACCCAGTTTTTTCATTAAGTTGGCTTTATGCACTTCAATGGTTCTGGGGGATAAACCAAGTAACTTACCAATCTCTTTACAGGTATAGCCATTGACCACATACTGCGCGATTTGGGCTTCACGTGCGGTGAGCTGGGATTCGGACAATACTTGCGGTTTTTTTTCAAAATGCCAAATCGCCAGTTTGAAGGGGTCATCTGGGGTTAAGGTGCGTCCGTGGGTGGTTGCCCAAAATATCTTACCTGTTTTGTGACGCATAAAGCGCTCATCGCAGTAATGCCTATTGGCCTGTAATCCCAAACCTGTTAATGCTTCTTTGCCAATTTTTTCAAAATCTTCGACACTGGGAAACAATTTTTGCATCGATTGATTGAGTAGCTCATCGTGCGCATAACCGAACAAATTGGCAAAGGCATCGTTGAGTGCTTTGATACACCGATAGCTTAATACCACTATCGGCGTGGGCGCGTGCCTAAAAGCCAGTAAGGCGTAATTCTCCATGACCATCATCACCCCTGATTTTTAAGCACTAACCATTTATTAACTGACAACTTATTGATTGCCATTAATAATCCGCCATCGCTTGTCTGACCGCCTCAATCGCGGTTGGGTCATCAAGGGTACTCATGTCGCCTGTTTCTTTGCCTTCCGCCAGTGCCTTGATAGAGCGGCGTAAGATTTTGCCTGAACGGGTTTTGGGTAAAGCTTTGGGAAAATAAATAGCCGCAGGTTTAGCAAGGGCGCCCAACTGTCTTGCGACTTCACCCACGATTTGCTGCTCAATGCGGAAACGGTTTTCGGTTTCTGCTACTAAGTCATGATTTTTTAGAATACAAAAGGCAATGGGTAGTTCACCTTTAAGCTCGTCATGGATGCCAACAACCGCTGATTCGGCGACTTCGGGGTGATGACCGATGGTCTCCTCGATTTCCTTGGTACCCAAACGGTGACCTGCCACATTGATGACATCATCGGTTCGCCCTAAAATATAGTAGTAGCCGTATTCATCCATTACCGCATAGTCTGATGTTGCGTATTGTTTGCCATCAAATAATGAAAAATAGCCATTGATAAAACGCTCGTCATTTCGCCAAACAGTGGCCAAACACCCGGGTGGTAAAGGTGCGGTTAACACCAGCATGCCTTTTTCATTGGCTTGGCAGGGTTCGCCTGTGGTTTCATTGATGACTTTGGCGTCAAATCCAAACATCGGATAGCCGGGTGTGCCTTGTTTGTGTGGTTTGTGGTCGGGATTGCCTGCAAATTTTGGGGCATGGCTTAGGATGGGCCAGCCCGACTCAGTTTGCCAATAGTGGTCAATGATTGGCACGCCCATGTGACCTGTTAGCCACTGGGCAGTTGGCTCATCGAGTGGCTCACCTGCCAAGAAGAATGATTTTAGGCTTGAGATATCGTGACGGCTCATCCACATTTCGTCTTGTTTACGTAGCATCCGCACGCCTGTCGGTGCGGTTAACAAAATATTGACTTTATTGGCTTCGACAATTCGCCACCAAATCCCCGGGTTTGGCGTGGTTGGCAAGCCTTCATATATGATACTGGTCATGCCTGTCAGTAACGGGGCATAGATGCTAAACGAGTGACCCACTGCCCAACCGATATCCGAAATCGCCCAAAACGTCTCTCCAGCCTTACCGTTATAGACAAAATCCATCGCAGTGGCAAGGGCTACCGCATGACCGCCTGTATCACGCTGTACGCCTTTGGGTGTGCCTGTCGTGCCCGAGGTATATAATAGATACGATGGCGCATTGGACTCTAGCCAAACACAATCGACTTTGGCATTGTTGTCGGCACTTATCGCCCGCTCGGTGGCATAGTCGATGTCTTGTGGCTCAGCTGTATATGGCATAATGCCACGGTCAATCACCAGCACACGGGTTTTGACTTTGGCTTCTTCGACCGCTTTATTGACCAAGTTTTTATAATTAATGAGCTTGCCGCCGCGCAGCCCTGCATCGACTGTAATCACCATTTTGGCTTCGGCATCATCCATGCGTACAGCGAGATTATGCGAGGCAAATCCGCCAAATACCACCGAGTGAATCGCCCCGATACGCACACAAGCGAGCATGGCATACGCCGCTTCCAAAATCATCGGCATATAGATGACAACACGGTCGCCTTTATCGATGCCATGACGTTTTAGCACATCGGCAAAATAGTTTACTTCTTTGTATAAATCGTTGTAAGTTAAACGGCGTTTGGCATAGTCGGTATACAGTTCAACAGGGTTGCCCAGTGCCTTAAAAGCTTTCTGAATATTGGGGTAATTATCAATCATTTCAGCATTGATTTCGGTAGAGACCCATACAAAAGCATCTTGCTCTGCCCGGTTTTCAAGATGGCGATCGACCATGTTGTAACACAAATTGGTTTCCCCACCGACAAACCATTTGGCAAAGGGCAGCTTACTATCGTCTAGAATTTGGGTAGGTTGTTGATGCCAATAGATTCGTTTGGCTTGCTCGCCCCAGAAGGCTTGTTTATCATTGATGGATTGGTTGTATAAGTCAGAGAAATTCATTGGCTGTCCTTAGCTAGAATCTTAACGGATGGTGAAAGTCGCTTGTAGGTTTGGTTTTTAGAGTTTGGCAAAACATTTCATTGCTTGAATTCATTCCTTGAATCCACTTCATAAATTCAAATGATACGTTTTGTATCGTTTTGAATATAGCAAATAGACTCGCTAACGTCAAGCCTTGCCAAAATAATTTTAACGCTGTTTATATTTCGAATTTTTAACGATGAGTATTTCTTATGGTGATAATAGTTTGTGCTAACATAATTGTCCTGTTACACTTTTTAGACTAAAGCAAATAAGGGAAAAGTCATGAGCCAGACCAACGCCAGCCCAGCTGAAAATGAAAAAAGCCTTTCACCACCTCACGTTTTAGGCCTAGACGCGTTAAACTCGCATCCGTCAAATACGGCACTTGTTGAGCTTATCGACAATGATAAAGACTCTCCTTTGCTAGCGGACACCCAGTTACTTAGCCGCGTACTGATAACAGTCGTTGAGCAGCAAACCTCAGAACCGGTCAAACAAACCATTAATAAACTGTTAAATGGCGAAGACCCCCAGCAGACTATTCAAGCCATTTTGCCAACGCTCAACCATCAACAGCGCAAGAATCTCATTCGGGCTTGTGGCTTATTTGCGCAAGTGTTTAACATCGCCGAAGACATGCACCATGAGCGCCGCCGCCTTGCCCACGAACAAGACGAATCTGCGTCAAAAAGTAGTTTTGCCCATGTGATTGATGAATTAAAAGCCCAAGGGATTGACAGCGATGAGTTGCAAGCACAGCTTGATGATACCTTTATCAGCGCGGTATTGACCGCGCATCCGACCGAGGTGCAGCGTCAAACTATTTTATCACTGCGCCGTCAAATCCGTGCCTTACTTGAGCAATACCACACCGCGATTGGCTACCAACGTCATCGTATTGAGCAGCAACTAGAAGCCACGTTATTGTCGCAGTGGCAAACCAATGAAACCCGCCATTTTAAAATTACTGTCAAAGATGAAATCGACAATGGCATTGCCTATTTTGATTTAAGTTTTTTTGAAGCCCTGCCAAGTTTGTATCGCAAATTAGATTATCAGTTAAAAGAGCGTTTCCCCGATACTGACATGCCAAACTTACTTAATATCGGTGGTTGGATTGGTGGCGACCGTGACGGCAATCCATTCGTGTCAGCCGATACCCTTCGCTATGCGTTCAAACGCCAAGCGGCAACGGTGTTTTACTTTTATCGTGACCAACTGGGCAAGCTATACCAAGAGTTGCCGCTGTCTATCCGCCATGTCAAAGTGAGTGATGCGGTGCTGGCATTGTCCGAGCAATCCAAAGAAGATAATATCTCCAGAGAAGAAGAGCCTTATCGCCGCGCCATCGGGTTTATCTCGTCACGTTTAGTCGCTACCTCGCATACGTTTGATTTGTGTTACGGTTGTCGCTTTGGGCTTAGTGAGCCCTACGCTGATTGTGACGAGTTTTTAGATGATTTGTATGTCGTTTATCAGTCATTGGTCGACAATGGCAGTGAGTTACTGGCTAACGAACGACTCACCGATATCATCCGCGCCGTGGAAGTATTTGGTTTTTATTTGATGCCATTGGACTTGCGCCAGTTTTCAGGGATTCATGCCGAAACGGTCCATGATTTGTTCAAACATGCCGATTTAGAAGATTATCTTTCTTTGTCTGAATCCGCACGTCAACGTGTGCTTCTGCGTGAATTGGCAACTGCGCGCCCTTTATACAACCCCTATATCACTTATGAGCCACAAACCCAGCGTGAGCTAGAGATTTTTCAAGCCGCAGCCGATATCAAAAATCGCTTTGGTGACAAAGCGATTACCCAAAGCATTATCTCCAATGCGGAACAAGTGAGTGATTTGTTGGCATTGGCATTGTTATTGAAAGAATCAGGGCTATTATTGGTCAAAGATGGCGTACCCATGAGCCGTATCAACATCGTACCTTTGTTTGAAACCATTGAAGCGCTGCAAAACAGTACCCGCATCATGAGTGAGTTATTGGATAAACCTTGGTACAAATCGGTGCTAGCCAGTCGTGACAATCTACAAGAGATTATGCTCGGTTATTCAGACAGTAACAAAGATGGTGGTTATGTCACCAGTCAATGGTCGCTATACCAAGCTGAAATTCAGCTGGTCGAAATGGCAGAAAAATATGCCATTCAACTGCGTCTATTCCACGGTCGTGGCGGTAGCGTGGGTCGTGGTGGTGGTCCGTCATTTGAAGCGATTTTGGCACAACCAGAAGGCTCAGTGGATGGTCAAATCCGTATTACCGAGCAAGGGGAAGTTATTACCGCAAAATATGCCGATGCGGGCAACGCGGAACGCAACCTTGAGACGCTGATTGCTGCAACGCTAAAAGCGAGCCTATTGCCAAGCCATAGCGAAAGCCCTGATAGCGACCTAATGAATCAATTATCGCATGAAGCCTTTAATTGCTATCGCGCGCTTATCACTCAGCCGTATTTTATTGACTATTTCTTGCAGACAAGTTTGGTCAAAGAAATTGCCAGTTTAAATATTGGCTCACGTCCTGCTAGCCGCAAGTCTTTGGCACGTATTCAAGATTTGCGCGCGATTCCTTGGGTATTTTCTTGGATGCAAAATCGCTTGATGCTGCCAGCGTGGTATGGCTTTGGCACCGCAGTCGAAAAACTGATTGCAGATAACCCAGAAAACTTAGCAAAACTGCAACACAACGCCCAACACAGCGCCTTTATGCAAGCCATGTTATCAAATATGGCACAGGTGATGGCGAAAACCGATATCGAAATCGCCCAAGCCTATGTTGAGCTTGCCAACAATACCACTGAAGCCAACGCTATTTTTGCACTTATTACTGCAGAATATCATCGCAGCCTTAAAGCCTTGTTGACACTCACCAATAAAGAGACGCTACTGGATGACAACCGTACATTGGCACGCTCACTTGCGCTACGCTTGCCGTATTTGAATGCGTTGAACTGGTTGCAAGTGGCATTACTAAAACAACTTCGCGAAGCGACTGCTGATGAAAGGTCTACCACTGAAACCACCACTGAAGCGACTAGCGACAATGAAGCGTCTTATACCGCAGTGCTTAACTTGGTTCATTTAACTATCAATGGTATTGCCCAAGGCTTAAGAAATACCGGTTAGTAAGCGTTCAACATAGCCTTAACTTACCTTTTTAAAAAAATCGCTGGTTGTGTACTGGCGATTTTTTTATTGACGTTTTTTATTGGCGATTGTTTTATTGATGACAATTAACCCAAATAAAGCTTATCAAAATCCAAATGGTGCACCCATTCTCGTAGTAGCAATACCTTGGCATAAAACGCTAGGTCATTGGGCATAGCTGGCAAATCTCGCAGTGAGCGATAGCCCGCTAGCACTGCAAAAGCTTTTTCTAGCATCTCAGCGCGAATATAGTCGCCATTGTTATCTTGCTCAAACGCGAGTAAGCGTAAATCCTCTGCCCCTATCACCTTTAATAATTCATCTTTGGGCAAGCTGGGTTTTAGCGGTGAAATAGCATCTTCTATGCGCATAATCGCCGTTTCCCATGCCAATTCAGTGGGTGGCAATGCGTGCAATGTCTCTGCAATTACTTTTAGCGTAAGCCCAATGTCCCATAGGTTATCTTGCAACCTTACACTGATGTGGTCAGCATTGACTGTTAACACTAACATAGCACGCCCTTTTGTTATTTTGATTCATTATAATTGGATTATGATTAAATAGCTTGATTGTCATTAAAATGCGCTCGTTTAACCGGTGGATTTGATTTTATAAAAAAAACCCTTATCTAATAACCATATAAATAAGGGGATAGCCATGTCAGAAATTCAATTTAATGCCAATTTAAAAAAAGCCGAAAGCGATGAGCCACTCACTGAGCAGCAATTAGAAGCACTGGCACAAAAACGCGCCTATTTGCAGGAGCAGGCTGAAGACATCATTGCGATTGCACAATTACAAAACAATTCTGCGCTTAACTGTTTACACAAAATCAATGTCTTAGGCGGTACCTCAGAAAAAGCTTACAGAGCGGTAAATACCCGTATCATAACCGACCAAGACCCACATGGCGCTTATCATGCGGTGGCAATGGCACAGTCAACTTCGGATTTGCCCTTTGATGTGCCTACCCTCGTAGATATTGTCATTGAGCAAGGTGAGCCAGCATTACAACTGCGGTTGTTAAAGCTATTTGATAGTCAGCCGATTGCTGCCGAGCCCATTCCAAAAATTCGTGACAGTATCAATCAGTTAGGGGATAAAGCGGTGATTGCACAGCTCAATCAGCATTTGTTAAATCGTCAGTGATACCAAAACAATAAAGGTTAGGAACACTCCTAACCTTTTTTTATTGATAGATGATTTGACTTTGACAATTAGGGGCATCTAAACGTCATGGTATATTCGTAATCATCATCGCGGGCAAGGGTTTTTTTGCTACCAAACACACTGCCAATCATACCTATGGCTTGGTCAGCCGCGCGTCCCATGTTTTCATCCAATACGCCATTATACTGGTAGCTATCGGTCAACACGATGGGCGATTTTCCGCGGCACTGCTCGGTTGCGATATGTAACGCGTTTAATTTGGCGATATTTTTGCTTTTGCCTAACCCAGTGGTTTCTAGGGTGTTGTTCGCGCGCTGTAGCACGGGTAAATTAGTGGGTGTGCTTTGACAAGCAGATAAGCTCACTGCTGCTAATAGCGCGATAGTTGTAATTTTTAATGGGGTGATGTTTAATAAAGACGGTTTGAGAGATGATTTCATGATCTGCAGGCTGTCCCTTTTCAATAGCGGTGTTAAGTTTCTCATCAATTATCAACAATACAGGCAAATTCACCATTTCAATAATAGAATTTGGTTGATGACTTGTATTAGTGTGTGGTAAAAAGTGAGCCATCGCAAGTGGTCTTACAAATCATAAAATCCGCGCAACAATTGGCTAGTTTGTTGATTTTCAAACTAGCTATTTTGGGTGAAATTGGTTAGCATGATGGGTGGTTTTTTTAAAGTTTTTTGCTTAGATTAGGATGATTATGCGCTCACCTGCCCATTCACAATTAACCCATTCGCAATTAATAGATGCCCCTTGCGGTAAGCTTGAAGTTGACGCGCTTTGGCAAGCTGACTCAACGGGCGTTGCCAACCCAAACGCCGCGTCGGTTGAGCGTGTTGCCATTCTTTGTCACCCAAACCCATTGCAAGAAGGCACGATGATGAATAAAGTGGTGACCACCATGTATCGTTTTGCCCGCGACCAAAACATGCATGTGGTACGCTTTAATTTTCGCGGCGTGGGTCAGTCAACGGGCGAGTATGGCAATGTGACAGGTGAAATCGAAGACGCGTTAACCGTGCTGCAATGGATTCATAGCCAAACCGAGGCGCGCAAGCTATGGATTGGCGGATTTTCGTTCGGTGGATTTATCGCCGCTAAGCTTGCCCAGCTTGTCAATGAACAAGGCGCATTTTTGGGAGTCGATGATTTTGACCTCACTGATTTGGCCTTGATTGCCCCTTCTATTGAAAAAAACGACACCTCAGATTTGCTATTGCCCACCGCACAAACCTTTATGATTTATGGCGCGAATGATGAAGTGATTGCGCCAAGCTCGCTACAACAATTTGGGGAAAACTTTGGTATTCAAACGCACATCATTGACGATACAGGGCACTTTTTTCATGGTAAATTAGGGGAATTAAAACAGCTGCTTGAAGCGTTAAGTAGCAAATAACGCAGTTTTTATTTTATCCTAGTTCCTGATTTGTGTTTTTGATTCGGATTTTTGGTGTATTTGACATCATGAGCTATTTGGCACCTTAATGCCGTCTATTTAATCGCATCTATTTATTTAATACCCCTACGTCAAAGCACGTTGAAATGGAATTTTGACAACTTTTTAATTTACGCTGAGAGATAACATGCCCAACTCAAATTTACGACCCCTACAACGCTATGAGCTTGCGCTAAAATCTGGTGACTTTAGCGAAGATGCACAGCAGCGCGCTGCGATGACTTATTTGGACAATGTCTATGAACAAATCATGGACAACCGCGCCAAACAACGTGGGCTATTTAGCTTTTTAAGACGTACTGAGCCGCCCAAAGGGCTGTATATGTGGGGCGGCGTGGGTCGTGGTAAGACTTGGATGATGGATATGTTTTTTGAGTCAGTGCCCGCCGACAACAAAATGCGCCAACACTTTCATCACTTTATGAAACGGGTACACGCCGAGCTCAACAAGCTACAAGGTCAACAAGACCCGCTACAAAAAGTCGCCGATATCATCCATAATGAAGCGGATGTGATTTGTTTTGATGAATTTTTTGTCTCCAATGTCTCCGATGCGATGATTTTGGGTGATTTGTTTACCATGCTATTTAAAAAAGGCATCACCTTGGTTGCCACATCAAATATCGCACCAAATGGCTTGTATAAAAATGGTATTCACCGTGACCGTTTTTTACCTGCCATTGCCGAAGTTGAAAAAAACTGTACGGTTATGAACATTGACAGTGGCATCGACTACCGTCTGCGCGTATTGCAGCAAGCCGAACTTTACGTGTCGCCATTGACCAAAGAAAACATCCACTGGCTTGCCAACCGCTTTACCGCGTTAAGCAACAATCAACACATTATCCAAGACCCCATTCATATCAATGGTCGTGATATCGCCATCAAAGGTCGCACCGAAAACACCTTGTACATTGATTTTCGGGCGTTATGTATGCAGCCGCGCTCAGCCAGCGACTTTATTGAAATCGCCAACGAGTTTAGCACGGTGCTGGTGGATGATGTGCCCATACTCAACGATATTATCGCTGACCCGACAAGGCGCTTTATTTACCTCGTCGATGAGTTTTATGATCGCCGCGTCAAGCTTTTGGTACGCGCAGAACAGCCGATTTTACAACTGTATGATGGGCAAAAATTGGCGTTTGAAATTGAGCGCACGCGCTCACGGCTGTTAGAAATGCAATCAGAAGAATATCTCAAAGCGGAGCATCGTTTGGACGAGATAAAAAAAGAAGATATGACCATTTAAATAATCCAAAGCCTTAATTGTTATGCAGGTGAGTGGCTTTAACGATGTATATTCCCAAAGATTTTTCCCAAACCGATTTTGAAGCAGTTAAAGATTTTATTGCTGGGTCGCCATTAGCAAATATAATGGCATTAAACGGCGATTCGATTGAAATCTGCCCTGTTCCGTTACTTTGGCAAGTAGATGAACAAAATCCGCTTGGCTATTTGATGGGTCATGTGGCAAAAGTAAATCCAATTGTAAAAACTGACGCTAAAAACTGGAAAGTTGTTTTCACCAACCAAGGTCATTATATCAGCCCAAATTGGTATCCTACCAAGGCGATGACCCATAAAGAAGTGCCGACGTGGAATTATCAATCGGTAATTTTTTCGGTGACACCGCAGCTAATCACAGACGCAACTCAAATCAAGCAGATTGTCGCGACGATGACGGATTTTTTTGAACATGAGCTTAAACAAACTAACCCCAGTCATGAGCCTTGGTCTTTAAGTGATGCGCCAAGTGATTATATCAATGCCATGTGCCGCGCGATTGTGGGGGTTAAATTGACCGTTCATAATTTTGAAGCCAAATTTAAACTTAGCCAAAATAAAACTTTGGATAATCAGCAAGGGGTGATTGACGGTTTAACACAACTGCAATCAGCTTCAGCGGATAATATGGCAACGCTAATCAATAACCTCTTTAAGGAATAACAATGACAAATTCAGAAATTTTAGACTTTATCAAATCGCGCCGTTCAATCGGCAATCTTGTCGCCCCTGCCCCCAATCGCGAGCAAGTCGAACAAGCGATTGAAGTGGCGCTATCCGCCCCCGATCACAAGGATTTAAACCCGTACCGTTTTATCGTACTTGAAAACCAAGCGCTCAACACCTTAGGCACGGCGTTAAAAAATGCGGCGATAGCACAAGGTGAAACCGACGAGAAAACCCTCACCAAAGCCGAAAATATGCCGCTGCGTGCGCCGATGATTATCGCGTGTGTGACCGATTTTAAACCTCATGATAAAGTCCCCCATTGGGAACAAGTAGCGGCAAGTAGTTGTACGGTGCAAAATCTCCTGCTTGCCTTGTCGGCACAAGGGTTTGCCACCGTATGGCGCACCGGTCCACTTGCCAATGCGCCTGCAATCAAACAACTGTTTAATGTAACCGCTGATAACCAAGTCATTGCTTTTGTCTATGTTGGCACAGCCGTGTCGACCATCCCGCCGCGTTCTAAGATAGACGTCACACCATTTATTGTTTATGATAATGGCACAAACTAACGGCTAAACTAGCCTTTTTTATATTTTGCTCATGTAAAGGGTGCCCTGTTGTCAGTATTTGCAGGACAAGTGGATTCAAGGATTTTCAATGAAAAAACCCCAGTTAGCAACCAATCTAAGTGAAAATTTAGAAAAGCTGAATGTCAATCGTGAAAAAGCCAGCAAGCTGTTTGCCGACGTCATTGAAAAAGCGGTTAAAAAGTCTAAACCTGACACCCCAGCGGTATTAGAGACAGACTTAGGCAATCAGCTCGCCAACGAGCCTGCGCCCCTCAAAATTGCCGTGTTGGGCGGTGGTAGTTTTGGTACGGCAATGGCAAATTTATCGTCCAAAAATGGCTGCGACGTCACGCTTTGGGTACGCGATAAGCGCAGCGTCAAAGCGATGCAAAAAACCCATATCAACAAAAAATATTTGCCGGACCATAAGCTAGATGAGCGCCTGCAATTTACCCATGATTTGCAAGCAGCCGTCAAAGGCAAAGATTTGATTTTTGTGGCAGTGCCGAGCTCAGCGTTTCGCGAAACCTTACAAAAAATTGCGCCTTTTATTAGCGCTCAAGCCATCGTGTCTTTAACCAAAGGTATGGAAAAAGATACCTTTGCGCTAATGAGTGATGTAATCGCGGATGAATTACCCAATGTGGCTTTTGGCGTGATGAGCGGTCCCAATCTCGCCAAAGAAATCATGAATAATATGCCGTCTGCCACCGTGATTGCCAGCCAATCTGCAGCGCTACGGCTTGCCGTGCAGACAGCACTGCACAGTGCGTTTTTTCGCGTGTTTGCCAGTGATGATTTAATTGGCGTGGAGCTTGGCGGTGCGCTCAAAAATATTTATGCCATCGCCATGGGCATGGCGGCTGCCTATGACATCGGAGAAAACACCAAAGCCATGATTTTAACCCGCGCATTGGCTGAGATGAGCCGATTTGGCGTCCAAGCCGGGGCTAATCCGCTGACCTTTTTGGGGTTGTCGGGCGTGGGTGATTTGTATGCAACTTGCTCATCGACCTTAAGCCGTAACTACCAGATTGGTAATATGCTAGGGCGTGGCATGAGCCTTGACCAAGCCATCAAAAAACTGGGGCAAACCGCGGAAGGCATTAATACTATCCAGCAGGTGAATGAAAAAGCCATGAAAGAGGGTATTTATATGCCGATTACTCATGCCTTGCACGATATTATCTATGAAGACAAAGCGCCGCTTGGGGTTGCGTTAAACTTAATGGAAGCAGGATTTAGAAGTGATGTGGAATTTGTCATGCCGCATCAAGTGCAGCCAACGCATAACTGACAAACATAACTTTAAATATTTTTAGGTAAATATATGCAATTAATTTTAGTTCGTCATGGCGATGCAGGCGCGTATACCCTGCCAGACCATGAAAGAAATTTATCAGCACTGGGTCAAGCCCAAGCTTCACAGACTGCAAAGTGGCTTGCCGAAAACTTTGAGCCCGATCATTTTATCGTCAGTCCTTACAACCGCGCCCAGCAAACCCTTGCGCAAATCCAGCAATTTTTTCCCCATGTGCCTGTGACCACGTATGAGGGCATCACCCCTGATAACGATGCAGACATCGCTGTGGATGCGTTAGGCGAATTGGTTGGCGACTGCATGGTGGTGGTTTGTCATATGAATATCATTGCCAAAATCGCCCATATTCTCACTGATGAACCACTAGAGAGTTTTGCGCTGGCTGAAGCGCGTGTGTATGATATGGGTATATTGGCACCGAGTCTTGCCGCTGAGATAAAACGCTTTGTTCCCACCTGTTAGGTGATTTAATTTGTCAATTTTGTGTAGGACACTTCTGTGATTCATATTTGGTTGCCAACTCAGCATGCTGCCTTACGTTTATGGCAACAAACCACCCAGACTTGGCAAACGGCTGACGATTGGCAAACGCTTGCGACCCTTGCCAATCTGCAAACCACCCAATCAGCCAAGCTGCAAGCCTGTCTCTATTTTCCTAGTGTCAGTTTATTAACAATCCAGCCTACCCTCTCAGCAAGCCAGCTCAACACTTTGGGCGACACCGGCAGGCGCTATTTATTTGAAGATATCAGCATTGGGTCGGTAGAAGATTTACAAGTCAAAATCCAGCCAACCTCAACCAACAGCGAATTCCCCGCGTTATTTGGGCTTCATGCTGCCGATATTCATTCATGGATCAATGCTGCCTCGTTGGCGGGTATTGAGCTAGTCGCTTTACTGCCAGATTTTTTATTGCTGCCGACCATAGATACCAGAATAGATACTAGAGTTGATACTAGCATAAATACGAGCACAAACATGAGGAATGCAGAGACGAGGGCTACGCCTACTACAAGCGCGGTCTACTACCAAGATGCAGATACCCAGCTATTAAAACTGCATACTTATCACGGCATGGCAGTTAGTTTTTTACCGCTGGTACTCACCAAATTACCCATGCTAGAAACGCTATATTTAACGGGTTCTCACGATGAAACCGTTGCCCAGCAATTAACTAGTATGCCTAATTTATCCATTGCATCATCTGAGTTGTTGTCTACCCCAATCAAAGACCCGGTCAGACATTTTTTTAACTTTGCGACAATCAAAGGTAAAACGACGCTTGCGCCTTATGCCAAAGTCATCGCCCTAATCACGGTTTGTGCCCTGCTGACAGCCTTTGTGGTCGATGCACTTCGTTGGTATTATTACAACCAAGCGCAAAAACAAGCCGCAACTTTGCTAGCTCAGCAATATGCCCAGTGGTTCCCCAATGAGCCGCTTAGTAGCAAACTTACGCTGCAGCGACAGTTATCTGGCAAATTAACCACCCAGCAATCAGCCACGCCAAGCGTACTTGAGACATTATCGTCAATACAGCCTGTATTGCAGCAGTACCAACTGACCGCCAAGCAGCTTAATTTTCAAAATAATCACTTACAACTGCAGCTTTTATCATCAAGCGCCGATTCATTAAACAAAGCCGTCAATGACATGGTAAACAAAGGGATAAAAGCCAAGCTAGGGTCTGTGGATGCCGCGATACCCGCTGCAATGTCTTCCAATACTGCCAGTGCGGTTTCCAGTGCAGTGGCGCCAACTTCTGCTGGCAGTGCCCTTGCCATGATAGATATTGAATTGGCAGACTAAACCTACGACTGAGATGAATTTATGAAACCGCACGCCTCACTGAGCCAATCCCTGCAAAAACTAACCACGCCTCTGGGTCATGCCTTTCAAAATTTATCACGTCGTGATCAGATTGCGCTGCTGATATTGGCAATGTTCTTGCTTTTTTTCGTGGTGGGTGTCGGTGGTTGGACGCTGCATAGCAAAGCCAACCAAGCACAAAAAAAATACGATGACACCATGGCAGATGTATTTTGGCTACGCAGTCAAGCAGGCAACATCAATCCCAACCAAACCCAACAAGTCAGTCAAGCCGATGCTATCAAACAAATACTTAGCCAATCAGGTATTGTCAATGCGCAAGTGGTCGAGAATGGCAATACTATCCAAGTTGCTTTTAGTCACCCGCAGGCCAGCGTAATCACCAATATATTTAGTCAGTTCCAACAACAAGGTATTCGCATCCAGCAACTACAAATCAACCAGCCAGCCCTCGATAAACTTGAAGTACAGTCTGTCTTATCTATCAACTAATGGTAAAAGTAAACAGTGGTAAAAGACCATAAAAAACGATGCACTTGGCATCGTTGTTTTGGCGCATGGTGGCGCATTGGGTGATTATTTTTGCACCCACTGACGGATTTTATCACGCTCTGCTGGCGTTGCTCTCAACCATAACTGCATAAATTGATCGAGACTATCCGATGAACTGACCGTGGTCACAACAGCTTGATTGCCAGATTGATTGATTGCGGGAATCGCGCCCCCTGATTGTCCTAAGGCATTGATGGTTTGTTGATTGGCTTCAACCGCTTTTGAGCTACCACTAAACACACCGCCTAACGCATTACCCAATCCACTAAAAATGCTTGAACTACTGCTGGATGTGGCTTGCTGACTTGCAATGATTTGCTTACCTTGTAGCACCGCTAGTGTGGGTTGTTTGACATATTCTTTAGCGGCATTATAGTCTTCTGGTTGACCTAGCATATCCAACACATACGTTTGATTGTCGGCAAGCTCTACTGGAACGCTAATATTGCTTGAACGTAACACATCGTGATTGTCACCGCGCAGCTCGTACAACCGATTGTACTTGGCAGTAATTACATGTTTGCCTGGCTCAAGTTTGTAGGTTTTTTGCGGTTTTGAAAGCAAGCCGTTTTTGACTTCTTGACCATTAATGGCGGTCACCACGGTATTATCAGCAACATTCAAGGTGACCTGGGCAAATGTTTGTGTGGTTGCTAACACGCCCGCAGTCAACGCGGCAGCCGTCCATAAGTACTGTTTATTCATAGGATATCCTGTTGTTTTACATCAAACTGTTAATGGATTCTAACCCATTTATCACGCAATTCCTATGACAAACCCGGTCAAAAATCTAAAAAATTCTCATTTTCTGCAATTTCATCAAAGTCCGCCAATTCAAAATTGAGCGTTAAATTATCAATGATATTCATCGCATCTTGTATTTTGGCTTTGCTCACTTTGTTTAATGGGGTGCGTTCCATGTTAGAAAACAATGGCTGCAATTCGTTTAACACTGCCAACATCGCACCGATGCGGTGTGGACCTTCATTGAGCAAATAGTCAATAATACGTGGGTCAAAGTGCCAATGACGACGGCGTAATACTGATTCCAAAATCAGCTGTCTATCAAGCCTATCACTGCCAGTTGGCAACTGAAAAGTTGCGGCTCGCGCAAGCCTTGATAGCAAATCTCGCAGCTCAAAATTTAACGACTTTACTGGCAACCGACTGGCAAAAATAATTTTATTACCGTATTCTTGCGATAAATTAATCAGATGAAAAACTGCTTCTTGCCACTCAGGATGACCTTGAATTTCATCCATATCATCAAGCGCAATCACTGTGGTATTCTCTAGCGATGACAACACCATGGCATCCATGTTGGCGTTTATCAGCTCACGCAGCGATAGATAAATAACAGATTGGTCGATATCACGAAAGGATTCGCAGATAGCGTTGAGTAGATGGGTTTTACCTGTATCGCGCTCGCCGTATAGATATAGCTGCGTCAATAGCCCTACATGCATTTGGCGCACCACATCGATGATGGATACCCAGCCTGGACCACTAAAGTCACTGATACTCGCGGACTGCTTGATATTTAAGTTTAGACTTAATTGTTCCGACATTCATGCACTCGCAATCGGTAAGATATCGCTTTTTGAAAATAAATCATAAACCACTATAAATATAGTAAATATAGGTCGGCAAACATAGTGCTGCCCAGTTCGCCGCTCTATGCTTAAAAGTTTAAAAGCAAAAAATTCAAGCGTCTAACTAAATTTTGACTATTATAACCTAAATTTATGAAATAGCTACTCACGCGCCTTTTGCCCCGTGTCGGGTTATTTCAAATTTACTTACCTTTCTTATTTACTTTTTAAAACACTCAAGGCAAAAACAGTCAATGCCATTATAGCGCTGAATGCGATGATATAACCAAAGATTGTACATGTCTTATCATTTTAGTAGTATATTTGATTATCTTTGTAATGGAGACTCTTATGTCTTTTGTGAACCAATGGCGTGATGTGAATTTTTTTAGACCATTACATATCACTTTGAGTACCTTGAGCGCTATGGGGCTAGGGTTGGGACTTACCGCCTGCCAACCCACCCCCGAGACAACTAACCAAGCCAGCGACACTGCCCCTTCACCGTCTAACGTACCTGAAGTCATCATTGCCCAAACCCCAGCCAGTATCCCACCTGCCACAGTCGGGTTAAAACGCATGGATTTTCCTTTGTACTTGGCAGGTGTGCCAAGCCTACTGCATCCGATTATTCCGTCAGTGCCCATCAATCGCAAATATGACAGCGATGCCAGTGATGCTAAAAAATCACCTGTCAGCTACTTTCAAGAAGTTGCACCCTATGATTTTCAAAGCAGTGTTTACAATATTGTGTTTGAAGAGTTAAAAACCGGGCAAGTACACCGGCTGTTTCCACAAGATAACTTTGTGATAAGAGCGGTGCACACGCCCTTGGTAGATTTAAGCCCAGATGACAAAACAGCGCAGAAAAAAGCTGCCATGACGCAAACTGCACCTACCCAACCGCAAGCTGCGAAAGAAGCAACCAGCCCATTGGCAGTCAAAGTCGGCAATACCTTACTTTTAGGCTATTTTATCTATGAAGTTAAAGAGATCGCTGATGATAATGACAATAAAACCAATCTTGATCAGCAGCTCACCTTGTATTTAAGCGATTTAAATGGCAAAAATTTATTGAAACTCACGCCCAATAATCAATATTTTAAACATTATAAATGGCTGCCTGAGAGCAAGCGTTTTTACTTCTCAACCCAAGCCGATACCAATGGCGATCGGGTGATTGATGAGAATGATAAATACTTCTACTATTTCATCGATTTTGCCAAAAACGCGCAAATAGTCACGGCGTATGATTTTAGTAAGCCAAAAGCATAAAGCTTTGTTAAATTGCGCCATTAAGCACGTTTGAGACGTAACGCATTAAGCACCACAAACAGTGAGCTCAATGACATACCAATCGCAGCCAACCAAGGCGGCACATAGCCTAACGCAGCGGGTATCAGTACGATAAAGTTATACCCTAGCGCCCATTTGAAGTTTTGGGCAATAATGCGATCGGTCTTGAAAGCCACCTCACGCGCTTTTGCCACGGCTTGGATTTGACCATTGAGCACCAAAGAGTCACTGGAGACTTGCGCCAAATCTGCCGCACCCGCCATCGCAGTTGAGATATTGGCAGCGGCAAGTACCGGCGCATCATTTACCCCATCCCCGACCATTTGCACGATGTGTCCTTGCTGCTGCAGGGCTTTTAAATGTTGTACCTTATCATTCGGGGTAAGACCTTTATAAACCGTGTCAATACCAAGCTCGCGCGCTACCTCAAACGCCTGAGCACTAGGATCACCGGTGAGCATCAACACCTGCGCGCCTTGGTCTTTAAGATGTTTAATGGTAGCTAAGGCGCCTTCTCGGACTTTATCATGAAAATAAAAATGCGCCAGTGGTTGCCATTTTTTGCTTAGGCTATCTTGTCTCGATAAGGACACACTGGTGCTAGCTTGGTGTTTGCTCAAATTTGGCAGTAACCCATCGTCTAATCCTGATTGCACTGCAAAACCATGATGACCTAGACGATAACTTAGCCCATCAATCGTAGCTTGCAGACCGCCCCCCGGAATGTGTACCAAATCGCTGGTAGCGGGCAAATGCATTTGCCGAGTCATTGTCAATAACGCATGAGCAATGGGGTGACGACTACCCACTTCAAGGCTCGCTGCAATACTTAAAAAATGGTTTTTTATCTCGTCTTCGTTTTTGGCGTCATCTTCAGTAAAATCTACTGAGGGATTTTGTTTAACACCATACGGTACATCCAGCGTTTCAATCGCCATCAAATTGGGTTGACCGTACGTCAATGTACCGGTTTTATCAAACGCCACATGGGTGACTTCAGCGAGTGTGGTAATGGTATGCCCGCGGGTCGCTAAAAACCCCAGACTTGCTAGTCGATTGGTAGAAACGGTTAATGCGATGGGTGTGGCCAATGACAAGGCACAGGGACACGTAGCGACCAATACGGCAACCGTTGCCCAAATGGCATGACTGGGCTCAATAAAATACCAGGCCAAAAACACCATACTGGCAATCACCAGTACCCGCGCGACAAACCAGCGTGCCAGTTTGTCTGCTTTTAAAGCGATTTGCGGTTTTTCACTGAGCGAGCGATTCACTAGCCTATCAATCACGCCCATTTGGCTGTCATTGGGTAATGTGGTGATTTGCATCACAAACGGCTGACTGTCATTTTGGCTACCGCCCACAATGCTATCACCCAAGCGTTTGACGATTAAATCACTCTCCCCGGTCAATAAACTTTCGGACACCGTGGCACTATCTGACAGCAAAACACCATCACTGATGATACTGCTACCGGCATCAATGCGGACAATATCACCAACTTTTAGCGACTGGGCCGAAACCATTTGCTCATTATCACCCCTGTTGGCAGGGTCTACACTAAGTGACTGATAAAAAAGGTCTTTATATTGACTGGCATACAGCGTCACTTGTGAGGCATCGATATTCTCTAGCACTAACGGCGCTTCATGACCCAGCTTTGCCACCAACACAGGCTCGACGACTACCAAATCATTGGCTAAATTGGCAGCTTTTAGCCTGGCATTGTGCTCGACAAATTTGCCCGCCAATAAGAAAAATATCAGCATACTAACCGAGTCATAATAAGTCTCGCCTGTGCTGGTCAATGTCGCATATAAACTTGCCAAAAAGGTAATGACAATGGCGATACTAATCGGCACATCCATATTGACTTGGCGGGCTTTAATCGCTGACCATGCCGATTGAAAAAATGGCAACCCTGCAATCAAAAACACAGGAATACTAACAAACAGCGATACCCAGCGTAAAAATTGCCGATCGTTGACGCCGATACCTGAATATTCCCCAAAATATAGCGCCACTGCGAACATCATCGCTTGCATAGCACCCAATGCCGCAATACCCAATTGAAACAACATACGGCGATTATCTCGCTTGAGCATCGCCTCATGGGTATCTTGCCGATAGGGTTTGGCATCATAGCCAATGGCTTGCACATTTGCCAAAATTTGGCTAATCGGCAGTTTTTTTTCATCCCACACCACGCGCATCCGTTGATTGGTGAGATTGACTTGGCAAGTATCCATGCCATCAAGGCGATACAACTGGGTTTCAATCAGCCAACTACAGGCAGCACAGCGCAAATTGCTGATTGACAGCTCGGCAACGCTGTGCCCTTGCTGATGGTAAATAAATTGCGATTTAATATCATCGTGGTCATACGCTTGCAGCTGATATAACGAATCAGGGAGACTGGCGGTACGATTGATTTCACTGCGGTCAAGATAGTATTGCTCAAGCCCCGCCTCGATGATACTTTGCGAGGCAAGCTGACAGCCCATACAGCACATCGCCCGATCTTCACCCAATACATGGGTAAAAAATGGCGGGCTTGGTAGCGGGTCGCCACAATGAAAACAATGCCCTTCTTCTGGCAACACCAGCTCCACATCTTGATATGTGGTAGTAAATTTGCTATCCGCCTCATTATGCGTACGGATAGGCGCATCGGTCACAACCGACCGGTCAATATCCGATTGTTTTGCCCCAAATTGGCTATTGTTTGGCATCATCAAATCCCCTAGGGCAAAAAACCCTAACTCACCCAAAAATGACTGTTATTGTACTCCAAAACCGTCTATTAAAGTTCAAAAATCCTGTATAAACGTGGCAAAATAGCACGATGTTGACATTGTATTTTGGCGTGTTTTGGGTCATGATAAAGCACTTTTTTATACCCTTGATCGTGACGCATTTTTGTATGAATTCAACCGTTATCTCTGCCGCTAAAAATCGCCAAAACCCGCCTAAATTCCAGCATCACTCAAACCAACAAGGGATGTTTATCCTAAGCTTCATCTTTGTGGTGGCAGTATTGGGCGGCTTGGTCTTGCTTGGGTTATATTTGGTGCGCCAAGATAATGTCATCACCCAAAAATTTGAGGGCAAACGCTGGAATATCCCTGCAAAAGTGTACTCGCAACCGTTAACGTTGACGGTGGGTAATCCCCTTAGCGATGATGAATTGGAAAATTGGTTAAATTTACTCACCTATGCCCCTGACCAAAACTATGACAATGCCGGGACTTATACCAAAAAAAATGGCGAGTACTATATTCATACCCGCGAATTTAAATTTGCCGCCAACGATACTGAGCCATCGCAAATTATTAAGGTCACGCTCAAAGATAACCAAATTGAAAAATTACAAAGCACCCATCCTAATCCATCGGGTGTGGCGCGGGTTGAGCCAATTTTTATTGGCGGTATCTATCCAGACAACAATGAAGATCGCATCGTTTTAACCATCAATGACTATCCGCAGCCATTAATTGATGCGCTGGTGGCAACCGAAGACCGCAGTTTTTATCAGCATCACGGCGTGTCTATCCGCGGGATAGGACGTGCGATTTATAGCAATTTTATGGGCGGTTCACGCCAAGGCGGCTCCACCATCACCCAGCAACTGGTTAAAAACTTCTATCTCAACTCAGACCGCACTATCAAACGTAAAGCCAATGAAGCAGTGATGGCGATTTTGCTGGAAATGCATTACACCAAAAGTGAGATTTTGCAAGCCTATATGAATGAGATTAACTTAGGTCAAAATGGCAATCACTCTATTAACGGGTTTGGGCTTGCCTCGCAGTTTTACTTTAACCGTCCGCTAA
Source organism: Moraxella sp. CTOTU48717 (assembly GCF_032057165.1). NCBI lineage: Bacteria > Pseudomonadati > Pseudomonadota > Gammaproteobacteria > Moraxellales > Moraxellaceae > Moraxella > Moraxella sp. CTOTU48717. The sequence continues at coordinate 206,743 of NZ_DAMBBC010000002.1, forward strand.
AAGAGCTTCGACTCGACCAAATGGCGATGCTCGTAGGGCTTGCCAAAGGTCCTACCCAGTACAATCCGCTACGCTACCCCGATGCTGCCCTAAAACGCCGTAACGTGGTGCTGAGTAATATGCTGATAACCGGTAAAATCAGCCAACAACAATATGATGAAGCGGTGCAGCAGCCACTGAGCATTTCTTACAATCCTGTGATTGGTAAAACGCGTTTTCCAGATTATTTAGACGTGGTCAAGCGAGAACTTACCCGTACCTATGATGCCAACGATCTCAAAAACGAAGGCTTAAGAATATTTACCAGTTTTGATCCCAACGTTCAAAAAACCGCTACCAGTGCGGTCATTCAAAGCGTCAATCAGTTAAAAAAAAGTAATCCCAAACAGCTCACTAATTTGCAAGCCGCCCTAGTCAGCGCCAATCCCAACAACGGTGAACTGCTCGCTGTGGTGGGAAGTAGCCGTGATTTTACTGGGTTTAATCGCGCCGTCGATGCCAAGCGCCAAGTTGGCTCTTTACTCAAACCGATTATTTACTTAACCGCATTTGAGCAGGGTCGTTACAATTTATCAAGTAGTGTCGATGACAGCCCAATTGTGCTAAAAATGACCGATGGTAAGACATGGACACCCAGCAATTACGGTGGCGGCAGTCATGGTATTGTCCCACTCACCAGCGCTTTAGCCAATTCCTATAACCAAGCCGCGGTGCGTGTGGGCATGGAAGTCGGTATTCCCAATTTTTTAAATCAATTGTACCGTATGGGTATCAACAGCCCATTGCCCAATTATCCATCTACCTTGCTTGGCGCGGTAAATCTATCGCCCATGGATATGTTGGGGATTTATCAAGTGCTGGCAACAGGTGGCTTGCGTCATGAAATTCATACCATTCGCACGATTATTGATGACCAAGGACGAGTGGTTCAGGGCATGGAACAAAAAAATCAGCAAGTCATCAACCCTACGGCTGCCTATCTCACCAATTATGCGATGCAGCAGGTCATCAAGCAAGGTACCGCCAAAGCGGCGCTATCGCTCGGTGACAATCTCAATCTTGCAGGTAAAACAGGGACTACCAATGATTATCGCGATGCGTGGTTTGCAGGCTATAGTGGTAATGTGGTCAGCGTTGTTTGGGTCGGTTTAGATGACAACAAACCCACAGGCCTAAGTGGCGGTAATGGCGCTTTGCCGATGTGGATGAATTTTATGAAGCAGCAAAAGCTTACCCCGGTTAATCTTATCGCGCCAGGCAATATCGAATGGCTATGGATGGAAAACGGCAAATCACAATTATCCAATGAAAAATGTCCAAATGCCATCTATGTACCTGTTGATACTGACAATCTACCGCAAGATAGTAGTGAATGCGCGGTGCAAATTTATCAACGTGAGCAAGAAGCAAGATTTGCGGCACAGCAACAACAGGCAATGAGTGAGTTTGGACAAAGCCAACAACAGCGCTATGACAATATTGAGCGCAGACAAACCGAGGCAGATACCATTGGCAATAACCCACCTGCAGCCAATCGCTACCAAAATGAGGGTGGCTATACGCGGAATACGCAGACCAACCCCAATAATCCTAATAACCCCAATAATGGCGGCGACCCGACACATACTAACCAACCACTCAATGCGGCGCCGCGCTCGCAGTCTTGGTTAGAAAAATCGGTTAAAGAAATGTTTTAGAGACGATAACAGGCAAACCTTCTTATTTGCCCTTGTCTTTAGGTGTTTTGGCTTGGGTGCGCCAAGCAATAACATGGGCGTTTTCATTTTTGAGTCACATCGCATTTTTGGCTGAATGCGTTTATACTACCAAGCCAGCGCGCTCGCCTTTTATTGTTTCATTATTTTATTTTTTCATTATTTTATTTGTTATTTTTAAGGACTTTTTATGCCTTGGCAGCAATTACATATTCAATGCGAAAAATCGCAAGCCGAACTGGCGGAAACCTTGATGCTAGAAGCCGATGCGCTCAGTATCAGTTTAGATGATGCGGGTGACCAACCGCTATTTGAACCATTGCCAGGTGAATCGCCATTGTGGGATGATGTGATTGTGACTGGGCTATTTGATGGTGATTGTAATTTGGAGACTTTGAGTCAAGATATCGCCAATGATGTGGTGGCGACGCGCGTGTGGACCAGCCGAGTGGATGACAAAGATTGGGAACGTGAGTGGATGAAGAACTACCATCCCATTGAATGTGCCAATGGACTTTGGATTGTGCCCAAATGGATGTCACCCCCTAACCCCAATGCGATTAACATCATCATGGATCCAGGCTTGGCATTTGGCACAGGTTACCATGCGACGACCCGTCTTTGTATTGATTGGCTGACAGAACAGCCCCTGCAAGATAAAGTAGTAATTGATTATGGGTGCGGCTCAGGTATTTTGGGCATTGCGGCGCTTTTACTAGGCGCAAAACAGGTGTATGCGGTCGATATTGACCCCCAAGCAGTCTTAGCAACCCATCAAAATGCCGAGCGCAACCATGTGGCTGACAAACTACAAGCATTTTTACCTGAGCAATTTAGTGACTATTGTAAAGAGCAGGCTATTTTGCCCGTGGACTTGATTACCGCAAATATTTTAGCCAAACCGCTAATGAGCCTTGCCCCTTATTTTGCGACATTATTGAAATCTCAAGGTAGCATTGTGTTGGCAGGTCTGATTGAAAACCAAGTAGAAGATGTAAAAGCTGCCTATCACCCTTATTTTGAGATGGATGGCGAATTTACCTTTAGCGCGCAGGAAGATAAACATTGGCATCGCCTTTCAGGTTTTCGCCGCGCGTAGAACAAGTCGCGATTCGTATAAAAAGCCTTACAAGGCGGTAAGGTTTTCTTTTCCCCGTCGAAGCCTAGTGACAGCCTAACAACATAGCTAGCAGGCTAGTGAATATAAATTCTAGAAAATTTGTTGACTTTATTTTTTATTCGTCATTAAATGATTTAACACACGACATTATTAAAAATCAAAGACGCAAACTAAAAATGCTAAAAGGGAAGTGATGTTGCGATGAATTTGTACAATGCCAAATGCCCAAACTGCCAACATGCATTTAAAATCAACGATGAACAGTTAGCCATTAGACATGGGTATGTTCGTTGTTCCCATTGCAAAACCATTTTCTCAGCCGCTGAACAGCTAGAACAAAAAAAATTTGCTAACAACAATCCACTTTCAAGTTCAAACCATCAGACGTCCTCGGCGCTCATTGATGATAAATCTGAGGAGATTTTATTTGACGATGAGTCAGGTATTGATGAAGCCGGCAATCTCATTGTCGATGAACCCGTTAAACCCATCTCACCCTATCCCTTGTCACAATCTCATACAAAATCAGCCTATGCTAAATCAAACAGCACCATAGATGACTTAGAGATTATAGACAATTTTGACCAACTACCCATAGCCAAAAATAGCAATCCCAAGGTATTGATTGGCGATGAGGACGCCGTTGAAGCGATAGACCTCGCCCAAGATAACGAGACGTTAGGCGATGAGCAGGCTTGGCTGCTAAGTTTAATGGCACAAGCGGATGACAACGAAGCAGCGGACGACACAGCCGGCGCCAAGCGAAGCATGGATGGGGTATTTAACACAGATATTTTTGACCAAATTCCGATTGATACTCGTAGTGAGCAACAAGCAGATTTGTTAGCCTATCAACAAAAGATCGATGAACGCTTGTCGCAACAAGTTTCCTCGCAGCAATTGGCGAATGCAAAAATTTTTAATATGCGCATTATTTGGGGATTAGGTAGCTTACTATTAGTCTTTTTGTTAGCCGCGCAATATATTATTTTTAACATCGACACCCTAATCACTTCAAAAGCAAACGCGCCCGTGCTATCAACTATTTGCCATAAAATACCCGCCTGTCAATTACCTCTGGCTGATACCGAGCTTATTGATGTGCAGATGCTTGCGCTTGCCCATTCATCCAAACAAGCGGGGAAAACTGACTTGGTATTTACTCTGACCAATACCACGGATAATAATATTGTCTACCCGAGTGTTAAGGTTTCACTACGCAGTGGCAATACCATACTCGCGCAAACCCTACTCACCCCTAGCCATTATTTGGAAGCCGGTAACAATTATTTGATGCCGCATCAAATAAAACCCATCAAATTGCGGATTGATTTTCCAAAAACCCAAGTCCAAGCCGCTAATATTGAGCTAGTTTATTAAATTGTTTTAGCTTAATTTCAATTGAGCTTCTTTTTAGCTTCATTCCAATATTGACGTGCCAAGCCTATAGTACCCACTATTTATCGCACAATTTTACATATTGTAAACAACTTAAGCTTGCTATCGCTTTCATAATTGTTTTAGTATAAGTACTAATAACTTTATTATTCGTCTTGATATTTAAGTTTTATTTAATCTATCACCTAACGAATCATTCAATAAATTTGTCAGCAAATTTAGTTTGAGAATCTGTTATGCCCAATTCTGTTGCTTTACAAAATCGCGCCAAGTATTCCAATATGTCAGATAGCCCATCTAATCCATACACTACCCATACCTCCTCGCAAACTTCACCCAGCGCAAGCCTAGCTCATCACATTGAGCTTGTGGTGCGAGAGTACTTCGATAATTTAAAAGAACAACAACCGACTCAGCTGTATGAGCTTATGTTGTCACAATTTGAAAAACCGCTAATCAGTGTCGTCCTTGAACATACCCGCGGCAATCAAACCAAAACCGCCGAGATTTTAGGACTTAACCGCGGTACATTGCGGAAAAAACTCAAAACCCACCAATTATTATAATTGATAAAAATACCCGCTTTTTTATGATAAGATATCCCCATATTTAGGGATTTATAGAGTTGGGGTATTAAAGTCAATCAGTCAGTTCGTCATAACTGACTTTTTGTTTTTTCTGCCCCCAGTGTTTTTTTGTCAACGAGTCGAGTCAATTATGAATCAATCTTATGCATTGCTCTCTGTTTCTGATAAATCGGGTATTGTGGATTTTGCCAAAGGTCTAATCACCCACGGTTTTCGTCTGCTATCAACGGGCGGCACCTACAAACTACTCAAACAACATGACTTAGCAGTGACTGAGGTCGCAGAATACACAGGTTTTGCAGAGATGATGGATGGTCGGGTAAAAACCCTGCATCCAAAAATTCATGGCGGTATTTTAGGTCGCCGCGGCACTGATGATGCCATTATGCAAGAACATGGCATCGACCGCATTGACATGGTCGTTGTCAATTTATATCCATTTGCCCAAACCGTTGCTAACCCGAATGTCACCAAAGAAGACGCCATCGAAAACATTGATATTGGTGGACCTACCATGGTGCGTGCCGCGGCAAAAAACCATGACCATGTCAGCATCGTGACAAGCCCCAACGATTATGCAGCAATCTTGGGCGAACTAACAGCAAACGGTCGTATCAGTGATACCACCCGATTTGATTTAGCGGTAAAAGCATTTGAGCATACCGCACATTATGACGGTATGATTGCCAACTTTTTAGGCAATCGCCTGCAAAGCTTTGAATCGGCTGACCAATTCCCGCGTACCTTTAACGTGCAAATGGATAAAACGCAAGACTTACGCTATGGTGAAAACCCCCATCAACAAGCCGCTTTTTATGTCGAAAAAGCCCAGGTAAATGGTCAAAAAGAGGCCAGTATTGCCACTGCCAAGCAATTACAAGGTAAAGAACTATCTTACAATAACATCGCAGATACCGATGCAGCGTTAGAATGCGTGAAATCGTTTGATATGCCTGCGTGTGTCATTGTTAAACACGCCAATCCTTGTGGAGTAGCCGTGGATGCCGACTTAACCAATGCTTATCAAAAAGCCTTTGCCACTGACCCAGAATCTGCGTTTGGCGGTATTATCGCCTTTAACCGTGAATTAGATATCAAAACAGCAAAAGCGATTGTGGATCAGCAATTTGTTGAAGTCATCATCGCCCCAAGCGTTGCCGACGGTGTGCTCGATGTCACATCTGCCAAGAAAAATGTGCGCGTGTTAGTCTGCGGTGAATTACCAAACCCAAGTGAGCGCCAAGCCCAGTTTGATTTCAAACGCGTCACTGGGGGTTTATTGGTGCAAGCGCAAGATTTGGGCTTAGTTACTTTAGATGATTTAAAAGTAGTGACAAAAGTACAGCCGACTCAGCAACAATTCGATGATTTGCTGTTTACTTGGCAAGTCGCCAAATATGTGAAATCCAACGCGATTGTGTATGCTAAAGATGGGCGTACCATTGGGGTGGGCGCAGGTCAAATGAGCCGAGTGAACTCAGCCCGTATTGCCGCGATTAAAGCTGAGCACGCTGGTCTATCGCCTGTGGATGCGGTGATGGCATCAGATGCCTTCTTCCCATTCCGTGATGGTATTGACAATGCCGCAGCGGTGGGGATTAAGGCGATTATCCAGCCCGGTGGCTCCATGCGCGATGACGAAACCATCGCCGCAGCCGATGAACATGGCATTGCGATGGTGTTTACCGGTATGCGTCATTTTAGACATTAATTTTTGTTAGGCATAAAAAAGGCGAAACTGACTAGGTTTCGCCTTTTTTAATTAATAATTTTTTTATAGTCTCGCTAAGGTTTGGCAAATATCAAGCATGCGATTGGCATAGCCCCATTCATTGTCATACCAAGCAAACACTTTAAACTGCCGCCCCACGCTCATGGTCTGTAAGCTATCAATCACCAATGAATGCGCATCATGGATAAAGTCACTGGACACCAATGGCTCATCGCTGTAATCCATGATACCCGATAAATCTTGTTCACTGGCATGTTGTAACAGCTGATTGATAGCGGGAACATCCGTGGCTTTGTCAAAGGTAAATGTCACATCAATTGCCGCGACATCCATGGTCGGTACGCGGATAGAATACCCATTCACCTTGCCTGCCATATGCGGCATCACCCGATTGACCGCAGCGATACTACTTGATGTGGTTGGGATAATGTTATGCCCAGAAGCCCGTGCACGGCGCAAATCACGGTGGACTTGGTCAAGCACAGTTTGGTCAGCGGTCACCGCATGGATTTCGGTCATCATTGCTGATTCGATACCATAGGCATGATGCAATACATATAGTAAAGGCACGAGCGCTTGGGTGGTACACGACACGCTGGATAAAATCTTTTTATCACGGCTAAGCTCATGGTCATTGACGCCCACTACGATACTGGCATCTACATGATCAAACGGAGCAGCCCCAATCATCACCTGCTTGGCGCCCGCGATAATATGCTGCGACGCCTGTTCATAGCTGCGAAAATGACCCGTGCTCTCAAGCACCATGTCGATACCCAGTTTTTGCCAAGGTAATTTGCTGGCAATGGGCTGCTGTATCAATGCAATTTTTTGCCGAAATTCTCCTTGGCTTAATAGCAAGAAATGCTGTTGTTTTTCCCCCAAATCTACTGTTTTTAATTCAATATGGATATCACTGACCGCCGATAATCGACCGTGGGTACTGTCATATTTGAGTAGATGTAATAGGGTTGCTGGCTCAGCAATATCATTGATGGCGACGATATTTAACGGCTGTAATTGTAAAGGATTTTGACAAAACCGTTCGATATAAGCACGTAGCACGTTGCGCCCAATACGACCAAAGCCATTAATAGCAATGTTAAAAGGTTTGATGGTGGAAGCATTCAATCAGGGATATTCCTTACTAGACAAGTGCTCAATTGCCATGCGGTTTTAAAAACAACAAGGCAAGTTTGACATCATTATAAGAATAGGCGTTTCTTAATTCTTCGACAATCGCGCGAATTTTGATTTTGCCATCGTTATCTTTATCGCGTTTGTCATCGCGTTTGGCTATTTTTTGATACGCCTTGTCAATCGGCTGTAGCCATTCGTCTTCAGGGCGTAGATGCGCTATGTTGGCGCGGGGGAAATGCTCAGCAATTTTCTCGATATGCCCCATCACGGTTGATTGGGCGAGATTACGGGCTTGCGCAATTTCTGCGATGGTCAAACTTTCATCCAGCAGGGCTTTGGTTTCAAGCACCGTGGGGGTAATGACGCCTGCCGCATCATCCGCCAAAGATTGCAGCTGCTGTACAGCATGGCGACGTTTTTCCATCAGTTTTTGCTGTTGTTTGGCGCGATTTTCATACGCGGCGATTTTTTCTTTATCCAGCGTACCCCGGCATTGAATGATAAATTCACGATGAAGGTCATTGAGCTGTTTTTTACTGTGTGTCAAAAATTCACCTTCTTGCTCTGCACTGATCGCCTGAAATCTCTGATCAGCCCCACGCGCTAAGGGATCAAGCTGTAAGCTTAATTCATTGACGCCCAGTAATTGTAGTCCAGATAGCTGCTTTAACCGTGATAAAGCCACATAGCCCTGCCCTTTTTCAAAGGTTTTCGACAAATCTACTTCTGCCGCATCCAGCGTCATGCCTTGGCTTTTGTGAATGGTAATCGCCCACGCCAGCGTCAAGGGGATGTGATAATAGGCAGCCAGTATTTCGCCGTCTTCATCATCAATACGCCATGAATCATATTCGGCGATGACTTTGCGGCCGTCATTGAGCTCAACCAAGGGATAAAGTAACTCTGACAGTTTGTCATCAGCTGTGTCTATCGCGGCGGTATCATCCTCATCCCTATCCTCATCAGTGTGGTGAGTTTGTTGTGATTGACCGCCATTGACTTCATCCAGCAAGTCTGCCATATCGGCTTGTTGTTCTTGTTCGATGGCATCGAGCAAGGCACTTGCATCTGCTGCCAGCGCTTGTTCATCGAGCGGCTCAGATGGGTGATTGTCTGATGGGCTGTTTTTTGATGGACTATCGTCTGTTTGTTTATTTGGTTGTTTATTTAGGGTGGTGGCAACAAAATCAACTACCTTGCCCATGGTACCATTTGACACATTGAGCTCGGTGTTGTTTTTGATAAACATCACTTTTGCGCCAAGTTTGAGCACGAGTTCGGGGGTATTGCGTACGGATTTTTTTAGCGTCTCGACCAGCTTTTCATCGCCTTCTCCCCAAGCGCGAAAAGTATGCGCCGCTGTGGTAAGTTTGCCAAGTTCCTGCTCATTGATGGCTTGCACGTTGACATTGTGGGTAAACAGTCGGGTACGGTTGTCGGCTAGCACATGCTCAGCCGTAGCAGTCAAAGCAGGCATGATATGGGGGGTAAACTGCTGGCTACGAATCTGATTTAAAATCGCATTCAAATCCAAGCCATAATACGTGTTGCCTGCCACCGCTGTTTTGTCAGTTTTCTGACGGTGCTGCTCGGATAAATAGCAAATTTGAAAATCTGCATCCAGCCAAGCTTGCGCCATAAAGGCAAATTTATCACGGTTGCTCTCATGGGGCTCACCAATCGGTGGCAACTGAAAAAAATCCCCGGCAACCAATAGCTGTATCCCACCAAACGGCAGTGTGTTTTCTTTGATGGCTTGTAGCACTTGGTTAATCAGCTCAAATTGCTGTCGATGCAGCATCGAGATTTCATCAATCACCAATACTTTGGTGCGCTCAATGCGCTCCGCAACCACCGTGCGTTTTTTGATTCGGGCGATGTCTTTGGCAGTTAACTCATTACTGATACCGATGCCTGCCCAGCTGTGAATGGTCATGCCGTTCATGTGGGTGGCAGCAATGCCTGTGCTTGCCGTCACCGCGACCGCCACATCCCTTGCGCGCAGATAATGCAAATACTGATTGATGGTATAGGTCTTGCCCGCCCCTGCTGAGCCTGTTAAAAATACATTTTTACCAGTTTTAAGGATATCAAGGGCGGTGGCTTGTTTCATTGGTTATACAAAGCTTTTGTAGATAAAAAGAAGGGGTTAAAAAAAGCGAGTTGAAAATGAGCCTACTATAAAGGCAAAGCCGAGGAAAGGCAATGATTGACAGCGCCAAAATACGCTATCAGACGCTTCACCGGTTAGTCAATCATGGTTTTGATTTGCTTGAGACTTAAATAACCAATATGCAGCGCATCGTCAGGTAGCTGATTTTTTTCAGGCTCGGTTAATGGCTGAATGGTTAATGCCACATCATTTGGCAGTAAATCAGCCACACAGTGAATATCATCCAAGTCGAGTTGATACTTATCATCTACATGACTGGTTGCCACGCCGCTTTTGGCGGTATCGACATTATCAAATGTATAATCTTGATAAAATGCCGTTTTTTTAACTTGCGCCGTTGCTTTACCTAGCGTCTCGGCTATCACAAGTGTTTTATAATGAAATTCTTCAAATTGACCCGGTAGATAACCGCCTAAATTGACAAAATAAAGTTGTTTGCCTTGACTATCTAATTTGTTATCTACCCTTTCATCTGTCAATATATTATCTGCCAGCGCGTTATCTTTTGACAATCCATCCTTTGACAAGCTATCTGTCGACAACAAAATTTGATAATTACCCACCCGCTTCACTTCTCGCCATGCGTCTAAGTGCCAATTGTTTTTGACTGCCGGCCAGTGCTGATTGACAGTCTCAATTGTTTCACTTAGGCTATTTGCAATCACAAACATCACATCATGCTGTTCAATGAGTCGTCCTTGGGGACGCGCCCCGATTTTTAACATAAATAGTTTCATAGTTATACGCCCAAATGTGTCGCCATTAAAAAGTTAAAAACCTGCCAAGCCTCACAGGTTTTTATCACAGGTTTTTATTATCCCAGATTTTTATTATCTAATCTTACGGTTATTTTTTGACCATCGGCATTTTAGCGCTTTCTAGCTTTGCCAAGGCATCTGGTAGTTTATCAATCGCTGTCGCTACCACCGCTTGTGCCGCTTGCGAGATGCCTAGCTTTTGCGCGATGGTCGGTTTTTGGCGAGATTGAATGGCATACAATTCGCTATCTATCATCTTGTCTAAAATATAACTATCCGATGTTTGCAGGGCATCGACCAAATTGCGCGTTATCGCATCTTCACCGTACCAATGCTCACCGGTTGCCACTTGTTCAACATCCAAACTTGGACGGTATTTACGCACAAAGTCTTTAAATAGTTTGTGCGTTTCTTCCAGTTCTTGCTGGAATTTTTGTTTGTCTTCTTCGGTATTTTCACCAAACACGGTTACCGTGCGTTTGTATTTACCTGCGGTAAATACTTCGACATCGATGTCATGTTTTTCTAATAAATCATGAAAATTAGGCACTTGTGCCACCACACCAATCGAGCCCACCACCGCAAATGGCGCCGCCAAAATTTTATCAGCCACACACGCCATCATATAGCCACCACTGGCGGCGACTTTATCAATACAGACCGTTAAGTGTAGCCCTGCTTCTTTTATACGTGCCAACTGCGCTGCCGCTAGACCATACGCGTGTACCATGCCACCTGAGGATTCAAGACGCACAATGACTTCATCTTCAGCTTGCGCAACCGTCAATAGCGTACTGATTTCTTCACGCAGTTGCTGTACTTCAGTGGCTTTTATATCGCCATGAAAATCCAGCACAAAACAATTTTTGTTAGCGGGTTTATTTTTGAACAGACCAAATTTTGAAGGGGTTTTTTTGGGATTGTCTTTTTTCGTCAAGTCTGTCAATGCGCGGCTGATGAGTGATGTTAACCCTTTATCATTCACCATTTGCAATTGTAATTGTTGTTTGCGCTGGGCTTTGACTTTATTTAAATGGGTGACTTTCATTTCAAGCGGATGTTTGGCGTTTTGAAATAGCATAATAACTCTCTAATTAAGGGCTCTAATTAAGGAAAAAATTGACACAATGGGTTTTATATAGCGTTTATTTTGCTGTTTTCAATCGCTTATCCACACAATATTCGCGAAATGTCTGTGACAGGCATGGCTAGTGGAGATGCATGATAAACCGTGTTTCATATTGTGAAATTTGAGTAAACAAGGCATAATATTCGTTTATAAAAATTTTTGCTACTTCGTACATTACGAAAAATATTGGGATTGCTTCATTATGATGCGTACACACTATTGCGGGCTTGTCACCGAAAACTTAAACGACCAAACCATCACTATTTGCGGTTGGGTGCATCGTCGCCGTGACCACGGTGGGGTTATTTTCTTGGATATGCGTGACCGTGAAGGCCTACTGCAAGTGGTCATCGACCCAGATACCCCAGAAGCATTCGCTACAGCAGATAGCGCGCGTTCTGAATATGTGCTCAAAATCACCGGCCGTGTGCGTCAGCGTTATGCCGGTACTGAAAACAAAAACATGACCAGCGGTCAAGTGGAGTTATTGGCCAAAGACATCGAAACAATCGCCACCTCTGAGACACCGCCATTTCCCCTCAATGATGAGTTTACCAACGTTTCTGAAGAACTGCGCCTAAAATATCGCTTTTTAGACATGCGCCGTCCAGAGATGCAAGAGCGTATGAAGTTTCGTGCCAAAGCTACTTCGACCATTCGCCGTTACCTAGATGACCAAGGTTTCTTGGATGTAGAAACCCCCATCTTGACCCGTGCCACCCCAGAAGGCGCGCGTGATTATTTGGTGCCTAGCCGCGTGTCAAACGGTGAATTTTATGCCCTACCACAGTCGCCTCAGCTATTTAAACAGCTATTGATGGTGGCGGGTTTTGACCGTTATTATCAAATTGCTAAGTGTTTTCGTGATGAAGACTTACGTGCTGACCGCCAGCCAGAATTTACCCAAATCGATATCGAAACCTCATTTTTAAGTGATGAAGATATCATGAACATTGCCGAAGGATTAACCAAAGACTTGTTCAAAACCATGATGAACATTGAATTTGATACCTTCCCGCGTATGACCTACGCTGAAGCCATGCGTGATTATGCGTCTGACAAACCAGACTTGCGTATTCCTATGAAGTTAATTGACGTGGCTGATATCATGCAGTCTGTGGAATTTAAAGTATTTTCAGGCCCTGCTAAAGACCCAAAAGGTCGTGTGGTGGCGCTTCGGGTGCCAAACGGTAGTGAAATTACCCGTAAACAAATTGACGAATATACTAAATTTGTCGGCATCTATGGCGCAAAAGGTCTGGCTTATATCAAAGTCAACGATGCGAGCAACATCAACAACGGTGTCGATAAAGAATCAGGTCTACAATCACCGATTATCAAAAACATGACCGATGAGGTATTAGTCGAGCTGATTAAACGTACCGAGGCGCAAACCGGTGATATCATCTTCTTTGGCGCGGATAAAGCCAAAGTTGTCAATGATGCCATGGGTGCGCTGCGTGTCAAATTGGGTCTAGACCTAAATATGCTAACCCAAGAATGGGCGCCGCTTTGGGTCGTGGATTTCCCGATGTTTGAAGAAACCGACAGTGGTGATGGGCTGGGGGGTAAATGGACGTCGGTGCATCACCCCTTCACCAAGCCAAAAGGCACGGTTGAAGCGATGAAAAACAACCCAGAAACCGCGCTGTCTATCGCTTATGACATGGTATTAAATGGTACTGAAATCGGTGGTGGTTCACTGCGCATCAATACCTTAGAGATGCAAAAAGCGGTATTTGAAGCATTGGGTATTTCTGAAGCTGAAGCCGAAGAGAAATTCTCATTCTTACTTAACGCGCTAAAATACGGTGCACCCCCGCACGGTGGTTTGGCATTCGGTCTTGACCGGTTAATTATGCTAATGACAGGCTCACAATCGATTCGAGACGTCATCGCTTTCCCAAAAACCAAAACAGCTGAATGTCCGCTTACTGAAGCCCCTGCACCTGTGGATGGCAAACAACTGCGTGAATTGGGTATCCGTATACGCGAAAAAGACAGTAAAGCGCCACAATCTTAATCAAGCTGACACCTTTAATTAGATGAATGCCTTTACTCTCCTCAAATATGTGCCAATGTGGATGCTATATCTATTGGCACATATCGCAAGCTTTATCATTTCACTTCGTCGTGACAAAAGTATCATGAAAACGGTAGATACTAACTTACGACTTGTCTATCCTGAACTCACCGAAACCCAGCGTGACCAGCTTGCTAGAGTCTATATTACCAATCAAAGCAAAAACATGGTGGAATCGGCTAAAAGCTGGGCGATGCCACCTGCATGGTCGGTCAAACAAATTCATACCGTGCATCATCAACAAGTTTTGATGCAAGGCTTACAAAATCCCAATGGCATGCTTGCAATTGTACCGCATTTGGGAACATGGGAAATCATGAATGCGTGGCTCAACCAGTTTGGTGCACCCACCATCATGTATAAACCCGTGAAAAGTGAACAAGCCAATCAGTTTGTGCTACAAGGGCGTCAGCGCCTAAACGCAACTTTGGTACCAACCGATGCGACTGGGGTCAAAGCGATTTTTAAAACCCTAAAAGCAGGCGGCTTTAGTATCATATTGCCTGACCATGTCCCTGACCCATCTGGCGGTGAAGTGGTGCCTTTTTTTGGTATTCCGACATTGACCAGTACCCTTGCTAGCAAATTAGCCAGTAAAACCAAATGTAGCTTGGTAGGTTTGACCTGTGTACGCCGTGACGATGGACAAGGCTTTGATATTTATTGTGATGAGTTAACTGACCCCGCCTTGTATGACAAAAACATGGTGACAGCGACAACCGCGATGAACCACGCCATCGAGCGGATGATTGACCGTTTCCCCAGTCAATATATGTGGGGCTATAAGCGCTTTAAACGTGTGCCAGGATTTCCGGTTATTTATAATGCAGAGCCATCCATCGCAGTAGCGGTTCGCCAGCGTTATCCAAAACTTAGCAATCATGATATTATCAATTCACTTACTTAATATGATAATCATTGACTTATGACTTTACCAAATTACACTTCAGCGCCTACTCTGCCTGATGAAAACCGTTACATTATTTGTATGAAATGGGGCACCAAATATGGTGCTGAGTACGTTAATCGCCTGTACAATATGGTAAACAGACATTTGACGTTGCCCTTTCAAATGGTATGTTTGACCGATGATAGCACAGGGATAGATGCCAACGTCAAATGCTACTCAATTCCTGAGCTCAATTTACCCAGTAATATTCCTGAACGTGGCTGGAAAAAACTGACCACCTTTAGCCCTAAATTATATGATTTAAAAGGCACGGCGTTATTTTTGGATATTGATATTGTGATTGTCGATAATATTGATTGCTTTTTTACGTATCAAGCGCAGCACGATGACAGTGTGGTGATTATCCGTGATTGGAAAAAACCGTGGCGTATGGTGGGTAATTCATCAGTGTATCGCTTTAAAGTCGGACAACATACTTATCCGAATTTGTTATCAAATTTTGAGCAAAATTTTGACACGATTCGTAGCCAAGTACGCCATGAGCAAGCTTACCTATCCAATTATTTGCGTGAGCATCATCACCTTGAATATTGGGATGCGTCTTGGTGCGTGAGCTTTAAATACCAATGTGTGCAGCCATTTCCCTTAAGTTTTGTCAAACCGCCTATTCTGCCCAAAAATGCTAAAATAGTCATTTTTCATGGTGAAGTGAATCCGCCTGATGCCATCATGGGTAAAAGCGGTAAGTGGTATCGTAAGGTATTACCAACCAACTGGATTAGGGATTATTGGCGATGAGTGTTTCCTCAATAAAAAAGCCCACAGGCTGGAAACGCAAAGCAACTTTGTTATTTAAAAGTGAAAAAATCTTAGGTGCAGAGCCGATTTTTGCCTATTTCACGCATTTGTCGTTGGCGACCATGAAAGACACGCTGATCACGCCCGATTTGCAGATTTTTGACAGTGAGATTACGGTTAATGCGAGTGAGCCGAAACGGTTTAAGGATTTGCACAGTCATTTTACAAATTTACAACATGAATTTTTAGGGCAACCTTTACTGTGCTTGTACCATGCGGTATTGGTTGTATTGTTACGCCGAAAGTTTGATAGCGTAAACGTTTTTCAGGCGTTTGAACAGCTTTGGCAGTCGGAACAAGATTTTTTATGGCATAACTTATCCTTGCGATGGTTAGTATCTTCAGCGGATACCTTTGTGGATTTTAGCCCCAATCCTACTCGCCAAGCGATTTTTTTAAATATACCAACTTTAATCAATACCTTAAAAGTGTATGAAACAAAACTGGATTTGCTAACGGATAATAGTTTACCAAATCCCGATAAAGTCCAGGCTTATCAGCAAAAACATTTAGCCTTATATGACGGATTGCGTCATTTTCGACTTGGTACGGACGACACCTTGCACAATATGCGACAACGGTATGAAAAATTTGCTAACGTCGATAAATTTGCCGCCGACTTTTTGCTAACGGTTTTTGACCGTTTGCAAGCGGGTGAAACGGCGTTTGCTCTGATGCGACAGTATCATGAATCTGATTGGTGCGTGGGGGCAACGCGTGGCAAATAATCAATTCAAGCTACCTAATAATATTAGTATTGCTATTGTCGATAGCGAATTTGACAATACTTACCTCACCCTACCGCCACAAAAATCGGTAAATATTCTTGCCTCTGGCTCAAGTATTCATTCAGCCAATTTAAATAAAATTAGCCAACAACCGTGTATCTTTGTGAATGGCAGCATTGAATTGATGGAGACATACGATTTTCAACAGCCCGTTGCCTATGTGATAACCGACCCCCGTTTTATTCGCCATAATTTGGCAATTTTGCAAAACCGTTATCATGGGCAATGTCCGCTTTATATCACCCAAGCGGTGTTAGAAAAATTGGCAGATACTGACCGCAATTTGATTAAAAAATACGTTCAACATTTACGCCTGATTTATTCGGTGGAACGCCCGATTCGCCAACCCTCAAAGCATTTTTTGGCGAAATTTTTTAGAAAAAATAATAAACGTCTGCTGATGGATTTTGCTAACCATCCGGAGTTTGTGATTGAGGGACACGGCGAAACTGTGATTGGGGTGAGTTTGGATATCCGTCACGGTTTTGTCGAGGCAGGCACGGTGGCATTTGTGGCGACCCAATTGGCGTATCATTTGCGCTTTAGCGAGATACATTTGTATGGGATTGATTTAATCAACGCCCACGAACCCCGTTTTTATGAAAATGTACAAAATTCTGCCCCCAGTAAGCTTACCCCTGCCATTTGTAACCGTATTGTGCCATCATTCGATTTATTGGCAAAGGTTTATCAGCAGCAGGGCGTAATGGTTTATAACCATTCGTCAGTTTCTAAAGATTTGTTTAAAAATTTACCCTTTTTTGATTAACACTATTTTCTGAGTTTTTTTATGTCATTGACTTACCAACAGCTTAACAGCCCCGATAAATTTATTGTAGTGTGTTTTTTTACCCCCAACTATCACGACCATGCCTTACGCTTAAGAGGCACGTTGGATAAATTTCATCTCAATTATTATTTTGAGGAAGTGGCGGACGCAGGGTTTTGGGAAGCAAATACACGACTAAAGCCCGGTTTTATTTTACGCTGTCTGCAAAATTTCCCTGAATACGGCATTTTATATTTGGATGCTGATGCAGGCGTGGTAAAACCGCTCAATTATTTTAACGAATTGGCAGAAAAAGACATCGATGTGGCATTTTATTACACTCGTGGTTTGCCGAATATGTCGCATGATTATTTGGCAAGTACGCTGTATTTTAACAACACGCACGCCTCGCACGCCCTTGTTCAGCAATGGATTGCCGAGCAAGTTGGCGGCAAACGCACACAAGTGGATCAAGATAGTCTTGACAGTGCGATGGCAAAGTTTAAAGGCAAAATCAAAGTGGAACCACTCAATGCGGGTTACATTAAGATTTTTGATAAAGATTATGACGGTGAGGTGTATATTGAGCAATACCAAGCCAGCCGTGAACAGCCGAAACTGCGCCGGCAACTTATTCGTAAAAGAAACCGTGCAATTGGTATAATCATAATGATTATTTTGGTATTAATTACCTATTATTCAATAAAGTAATCTATCTAAAGGTAATATTTGTCATATATAAAGGTTTTGCCCAACGTTGAATCTCATTACTAAGACGTTAGAGACTGGTTTTTTCTTTCTTGATTTCAGTTCCTCGTTCTTTTCTTAAGTCACTAGATATCAAAGCTTGATTAGCAGTGGTAGCAATTTTTTTGGCTTGAATAACAATAGCTGGTAATATTTGATAGGTAATAATGTTTTTTGGATATTTTTTGACATCAAATAATAAAATATCAATCGCTTCTAGCTGTGATAACCCTCGCACAAATGTCAATAATTGTGTGGCTCCAACTTTTGACAATATATATCCTGCGGCATTAATATGACGAGAGCGTAATTCATACACCCTATGTGTATTAGAATATAGAAACTCACTTGGTTTAGCAAGATATGCTCTGCGACTAGTTTTTTCTAGTTTTACAAAATCCATCTGATGATTTTTTAGCCAGTCAATTTGAGTAAGTAGTTTTTGGCTACTTTCACCTAGTATAATATCATCTTCAAAAATTCCTATATAATATAAGTTTTCATCAAGACAACGTTGCCATAAGCTGACATGACTTAATAAGCACGCCATCTCACCTGCGGTACAATGCGATGTGTCTGCTGTCAACCCTAACTGTTGATAAACGCTGTCCGTATCAATCGGGGTAACTGCTTTAAAAAATGTAAAAGGTATGTTTTTCTTGCCAAACTCTTGCTGAATATGGGCTTGACGTTCAGTGTTGGTGGCGACATTAATGACGTAGTTTTTTAGCATAAGTTACGTTTCCGACAAGCTATTTACCTTTAAGCTTACTGATAAAGTTTTTATACCATGCTCGTTTTTTGGGTGGTTTTACCATTTTCTCAGGAGTACTAAAGCTAGTTGAACAATGAAAATTTGTGGTACTAAAAGTTTGATTTATCACTTCATCTACCCGTTTAACAAATAATTCAACATTTTTGGCATTTCGACTTTGAAATAAATGATACACGCTGTCATGAAATACCGTGCCAATCCCATAATAGCCATATGAACCTAGTAACCACACGCCATTTGGGGGTGAGGCTTCATAATAAGTAGGGTATAATGTACGATATCGAATGCCAATTTCTTCTGCTTTATAAGATAGTTCTTCTGCCACATCAGCTCGATGGGTCGGCATAAATGACGGTTTTCCAAGTTTCGCATAGCAAGGAGGCGTGATAAAAAAGAACGCGGGTGAAGCAAATATGTGGCTGGCTGGGTGCTTGTGGTTCGACACTTGCGCACAACCCACAAAGGTATCATACTCATAGACATATTGTGCAGTTTGTAACACTATATCAGGCGTTAAGGGTATCACATCAGGCTCAATAATACCGATAACTTTTCTCGTCGATTGACTAACCACTCGGGTAAGCCATTCACCATGGGGAATATTTTCTTGAGTGTACTGTACATTTAATCCATAAAATGCCATGAGCTTTTTGTGACTGGCGAGAATGTCTGGGTTAAAGTTATCCCAATGAAAAGAGTGAAGCTCTACATCTGCTAAACTTAAAATTGTCATATCGCTCTTATTTACCCAAATATAGAATTAAGATTTTTGAAAAATTGATTGTAACCAACTTGAGACCTTTGGTGTACGAGTAATGACATTGCCCTTATAGCGTTTATGCTTTTTTTTCGGAAACTCGCCAAACGGCGTAGTGCGATAGTTTTCAATACTATAGCCCGCTTGTATTGCCTCTTGATAATAGGTATCGAAAAGCTCAACCAAATCTTGACGAGGGTGCGGCAAAATCTGCCCATCAAACCAATGCGTTTTGCCCTCGGCTTGTAAGCGCGGTAAGGAATATTTATGGCTAAACTGCGTTCCCATGTCCGAATAATGCAAAATCCGAATATCCTCAATCGCTAAATCTTCGCCATCCACACAATTAAAGCTGTCTTGGTAGAGCTGTATGAGTTGCGGATTGGCTTTAAATTTTGCCATCATGTTGCTATGGCTCTCAGGATCGGCTTGTAGATGGGCGACAGGCTCAAGATAATCCTTGGCTTTTTGGCAATCCCATACGCAGGTGCACAGTCGCATCAAATCACCATCGCCTTTAGCCGCAAGAATCGCATCATCAGATATCGGGTGCTGCCATAATTTAGCGATATCGTCCAACACCACCATATCGGCATCCATATAAATCGCCCGTCCGCTAAAGCCACAATACTCAGGGATTGCCCAACGAAAGCCCGAAAACGGGGTCGCCCACTTTTCGGTATGCCAGCCCTCGCCTGTTTGCGGATTGGAATACCATACGCTGCTTGGGTCACGGCTTAACTGCATCCAGATAATCTCGACAGGCTCGCTGGTATGTTTGTGCAAGCTATAATCTAGCACCATCATCTGCTCAAGGTCGCTGTTATTAGGGTCACAGCCGATAAAGATTTTGATAGGTTGGTCTAAGTTCGCCATAGTTTATCCTCTATTCTCGCCAATGCGTTGCCACCCAATCAGTCGGCAAAATAAAATGGCGTAAATGCGAAATCGGTTTTTTGATTTTTTCAGCGGTGAATAATTGCCCTAAATGTTCTTTAGCGTTATCAGCAGAATTTTTATTGTATTGTCCTGCAATCGCATTTTGCGGATACAAATCCCCAGGGAAAATAATAATGCGTGCATCATGGGGCAGTTTTGGCGGAATAAAATAATTTAGCGGAAATGGCTGCCGGCATTTGCGGCGAAAATGCACCACCCACTCTTTGGGAAAAAGCTTAACCCCGCCTGGGGCATTACGAGTGACAAAACGCTGCTCAAAGCGATATTTATCCGCCACGCCTTGTGGATCGGCACGGAATTTTTCTAGCAAACTAACCAAACTACCGACTTTAAAGCGAAAACACGAGGTTTGACCTAGCTTCTCTAAAGGGTTACTTGGGTTATAAGATAACACCGTCTGATCGTCATCGCCAAAACTAAAAAAGTCGTCAAGGCTACCCACTATGACTACATCAAGATCTAAAAACAATACCGTTCCTGTGACATTGCCAAGCTGTGCATTCCAAAGCCGTGACTTAGGCCATTTACCAAGGGTATTGGTAGGCATCACAATATCACTGGGCGGCAAATCCTGACATTCTACTTCAGGACGGATGCCATCGGTATTGTCGGTAAAACAGACAAAGCGAAACGGCGGGTTGATATTACGGCTTACCATTCCATAGAGTTTATTAACGTAATCTGCGCCATATTTGGTGCCCCATTTGATACAAATAATTTGTTTAAGCGGGGTGGTTGCACTCGATGTTGTCATGTCACTTCCAAAGTACCGATAATTTTTCAAAAAATAAGGATAGTCATTTTAACATAACTATCCTTTTATTTTCACTTATCTACTTATTTTCACTTATATACAATTTTACCGATTATTCATCCACGTAGCTGAGCCAGTGCGCGTATTTATCATTTTTGCCTTGCACCACATCAAAAAATAGACTTTGCAGTTTTTCGGTGATTTCACCACGCGCACCGCAACCAATGACATGGTCATCATATTCACGAATTGGGGTAATCTCAGCAGCAGTACCTGTCATAAAGATTTCGTCCGCGATATAAAATTCATCACGGGTGATTCTACGCTCATGCACTTTGATGCCCAAGTCCTGTGCAAACTGTATCACCGTGCGACGGGTAATGCCATCCAATGCACCCCCTGACAAATCTGGAGTATGCAGTTCACCATCTTTGACCAAAAATAAGTTTTCCCCTGAGCCTTGACAAACATAGCCTTGGGTATCCATCAATACCGCTTCATCATAGCCATGACGGGTAACTTCTTGATTTGACATGATAGATACTGGGTAGTTGCTGACGGCTTTGGCTTTACACATGGTGACGTTTGGGTGGTGATGAGTAAAACTTGAGGTTTTTACCCGGATGCCTTTTGCCATGCCTTCTTCACCCAGATAAGCGCCCCAAACCCAAGCGGCAACGATGGTGTGAATGCTATTATCTTTGGCAGCGATACCCAATTTTTCAGAACCGACCCAAATCAATGGGCGAAGGTATGCCGATTCAAGGTTATTTTCACGTACCACGGCTTTTTGTGCTTGTAATACTTCTTCATACGAATAGGGTACAGCAAGCTGGAAAATTTTAGCTGAATTTAGCAGGCGCTGGGTATGGTCTTCTAGACGAAAAATCGCCGTGCGTCCATCATGGGTTTTATAGGCTCGAACCCCCTCAAATACGCCCATCCCGTAGTGGAGTGTATGGGTTAATACGTGGATTTTGGCATCACGCCAGTCTACCATATTGCCATCCATCCAGATAAAACCATCACGGTCTGCCATGCTGGGAATTGTTGCCATTGATTACTCCTAGTGTTTTGTTTGAAATTAAAAGTGCTTTGTTTAAATAAAAAGTTTTTGTTTGAAATAAAAATTGAGGTTACATCTATTCTGGACGCTGCCCGATTAAACGATGCCATTGCGCATCAACAAAATTACGTAGATCATGCCACTGGGCTTCATCTACCAGTATCGGCTGCTCTGCCAGAGCCAAGCGATGCGTCATACTGCGGATGCGAAGATAAGCATGCGTTAGCTGTTGGCATATTTCTGCCTCGATGATGCCCGTTTTGGCAAGCGCTTCAAAGATACGCACATTGTCACTCCAAACTGCCAACGCAGGATAACTATTGGCATACGCCAAGACAGCAAACTGGGCAATAAACTCAATATCAACCAATCCGCCTGCATCTTGTTTCAGATGAAACAAGCCTTGCTGCTTGGTGTGCGGTTTGCTGCCCAAATGGTCTTGCATCTTATGCCGCATGGTGGATACTTCGATACGGACACTATCTTTATCACGCGGCAGACACAATACTTCTTTACGAATCTGGTCAAATCGCGTCATCACCCGGCTATCGCCGCAAATGGCACGAGCGCGAACCAACGCTTGGTGTTCCCACGCCCAAGCTTTGTGCATTTGGTAAAGTTCAAACGCATGGGTAGATACCACCATCATACCCGCTTGACCCGAAGGACGCAGGCGCATGTCAATCTCATAGACACGACCATCGCGCGTTTGGGTGGTCAAATAATTCATCAGTTTTTGTGCAAGGCGGGCGGCAAACTTCATACCGCTGATGGGTTTTTCACCGAGCGTCATCGCTTCTTCATCAATGTCATGAATAAACACAAGATCAAGATCTGAGCTATAACTCATCTCAAGCCCGCCAAGCTTACCATAACCGATAATCGCAAAGCCATTATGCGCTTCACTCACAGGCTCGCCTTGGGCATTGACAGGATAGCCATGTTTTTTTACCAATTCACCAAATACCCGTTGCAACGCTTTTTCAAGCACCACTTCAGCGATAAAGGTGAGTGAATCAGAGACTTTCATTAACGGTCTATCCGCCAACACATCACTTGCCGCCACTGCCAAGACTTGGGTTTTTTTGAAAAAACGAAAAGCGTTGAGTAGCCCTTCTTCATCATTAGGCTCTACCCGTAACAACTGCTGACGCAAGATGTCACTAAGTTCTGCCTTGTCGGGTAAATGACGGTATTTTTCACGGATAAATGAATCCAGCAAAACAGGATAACTGACCAATTCGCTCGCAATCCAAGGGCTTGCTGCCAACATGGGAATCAATTTGGCGGCTGCCGTTGGGTTTTCGGCAAACATGACCAAATAAATTGACCGACGACTTACTGCCTCTAGCAGTGTCAACATTCTAGGTAGCGCCACGTTGATTGCATCTTCGCTTAAATCAGAATGTAACAACCCATTGATTAGAATCGGATAGGCAGCATTTAAGCGAGTCTTGGCTTCTTCACTAAGCCCTGCGATGAGCTTACTTTGCCAAAACTGGTTTAATTTGTCTTTATTGTCAGCGCTTAATTTTTGCTCAAGCTCAGATAAATTGTGCTGATGATCCACTTGCAATTGTTCATCAGACTGCTGACGATCACTGACCAGCTCGTCAAAAGGTATTTTTACCATTTGGCGGTATTCATTAAGTTTGGCTAACAATGCCGCCCAATCGGCAAACCCCAACACTTGGGCAAGCTGATGTCGCTGAATGGCGTCTTGTGGTAGTCGCTGGGTTTGTTCATCATTGATGGCTTGGATACCATGCTCCAATCTACGTAAAAAACGATAGGCTTGTGCCAATTGCTCATGAGTCAGAGCATCGATAAAGCCATGTTTTTCTAGTTGGCTCATCGCTTGTAGGCAGTTTTTTACTTTGATATCACTGACACGCCCGCCATAAATCAACTGAAACGACTGCACGATAAACTCAATATCACGGATACCACCTGCCCCAAGTTTGACATTGTCCGTATCTTGACGTTGTTCGACTTGGTTTTGAATCAGCGATTTCATCTCACGTAGGGCGGCAAAGGCACTATAATCGACATAATAACGAAAGACAAACGGCTTGATAAGGGCTTTTAAACTATCGCTAAAGGTGACAGGATTGACGATTCTGGCTTTTAGCCAAGCAAATCGCTCCCACGCCCGTCCATGTTGGGCAAAATATTTTTCCAGTGCCGATAAATGAATTGCCAAATCACTGCCATCGCCCCAAGGACGCAGGCGCATATCAATGCGAAATACAAAACCGTCTTGGGTGTTTTTATCCAGCAGATTGATGATGCCTTGACCCCATTTGGTAAAAAATTTCTTGTTATCGATGGATTTAGCAGCTTTTGACCCTTGTTGTTTTAACGGGTCAACCACCGTCTCACCTTGCCCTTGATGGACAAAAATCAAATCAATATCGCTGGATAAGTTGAGCTCTTCTGCCCCCATTTTACCCATGGCGATGATGGCTAAATCATCCTTTTGCGGTTTATTTTTTTCATCAAAAAAATACGGCTCGCCATAGCGACTGATTAAATCTTGATACACATAGTCTTTGGCAAAGATGAGACAATAATCAGCAAATTTTGATAGCTCCCATGTCAGCTGCTCTAGGCTAATCAGATTTAATGCATCTTGCCAAATCCAGCGCACCATCAACAAATTGCGTAGATGACGCAGCCCCCGCATCACGGCTGCTTCATCCGCCAATTGGTAATCTTCATCCAGCGTATAATCGCGTATTAAATCTTTGATATGTTGGACATCGAGCGTTTGGGTAAGGGGATAGCTTTTTAAAAAGCTTTGTGCAACGTTTGTTTTAGTCTGCCAATACTGATAGCCAAAATTACTAGCTTGCTGTAATACAGCGATTTGTTCTATCGTCGGTAATAGTTGCGGCATTCTAATTTCCGTGTGGCAAATAAATAAACAGACCCACCTCATCGTGGTATATATATTACTAAGCATTCACGCTTGCGTATCGATACAATCGATCTTGTCCAATCAAGCTTGTACAATTAAGCCAAGTTTGTACCATCAAGCGGGAGATTTAGCAATTAGGCTTGATTAAGTGCGGTTAATACAGGGTATTTTGCTCAACCTTACATTGCTTAAACTTATCCTTATAGCCTAGCACAAACCGCTATTGTTGCAAATTTTTTTAGCACACAAACCTATAAATACTCGTTTGCGCGTAGCAAAATGTTTGTAATAAAAATAAAAACGTAAAAAATATTGGTAGTTATCAAATTTTCATATATGATGAAAAAAACAAGGAAGTAAAAGTCAATAACTTTATGTGAATATTCGGTCTATAGTTTTTTTTTGACCCTGATATCAATCGCGTGTAAGTGATATTTTAGCCGCATGTTCAATTGTAAAAAAAACACATTTATCTTATAAACTATTTTAATCATTGAATTTTTTAGTACAACCAACAATCACAACAAACAAGGAGCGTACTGTGATGACAACGGACAACCCAACTGCAAATAAAAAAATTGCCCTCGTAACAGGTGCGCTAGGTGGTATTGGCACGGCTATTTGTCATGCGCTAATCCAAGCTGGCTATCACATCATTGCAACTTACACCCATAAAGCGGATAGCACAGTCAACCGCGGCGAAGCTTGGTTAAAAGAAGAAGGCATGAATGCCAGCGATTTCACCTTTGTTGAAACCAATCTCACCGACCATGAAGCAGCCACTAAAGCCATCCTTGATGCAATTGAAAAAGCAGGTCACATTGATGTGTTGGTAAATAACGCAGGTATCACCCGTGATACGACTTTCAAAAAAATGACTTATGAGCAATGGTCAGAGGTGATTGATACCAACTTAAAATCACTATTCACGGTCACCCAACCTGTTTTTAACAAAATGCTTGAGCAAAAATCTGGGCGTATTGTCAGTATCAGCTCAATTAATGGCTTAAAAGGTCAGTTTGGTCAGACCAACTACTCAGCCACCAAGGCAGGTATTATCGGCTTTAGTAAAGCGCTGGCACAAGAAGGCGCTAAATCTGGGGTGACCGTTAACGTGGTTGCACCGGGTTATACGGGTACTAAAATGGTGATGGCGGTGCCGGAAAAAGTGATGGAAAGCATCAAAGCCGGCATTCCAATGGGTCGTATCGCCCAACCGGAAGAGATTGCCGCTGCCGTGATGTATTTAGTCAGCGATGGCGCTGCTTATATAACAGGTGAGACCATCAACGTAAACGGCGGTCAATACATGCACTAATGAGCTTGCCATCAAGCTTGCCATTAGCGGTTATAAACTAAATCGGTTATGAACTAAAAAAGACCAGTCATCGTGACTTGGTCTTTTTTGTTGTGTGACAACATTACTGATAACCATTAACTTGCTAGTAACTTAGTTGGCTGTCAATTTTTTCACGCCATCTGCCGTTGCCATCAGCAAGATATCAGCGCGCTGTGCGCTAAACAACCCATTACACACCACCCCAACGATATTGTTTAACTTTGCTTCAAACGCTGCTACCTTCTCAATGTTCAAGCCGATATCTAAGCCATAAACATCCAAAATCAAATTGCCATAATCGGTGACAAATCCTTCACGGTAGACCGGTTCACCGCCAAGCTGCACCAACTCACGCGCCACATACGAACGCGCTTGCGGCAACACTTCAATCGGTAGTGGAAAGCCAACGCCTAATTGCTGCACCCATTTACTTTCATCCACCATGCAAATAAACTGCTTAGATGCGGCGGCAACAATTTTTTCACGGGTTAAAGCGCCACCACCGCCTTTGACTAGCTGTAAGTGCTCGTTCACTTCATCGGCACCATCAATATATAAGTCTAACTCACCCGTGAAATTTAAATCCATCACCTCAATACCGAGCGCTTTGAGCTTATCTTCGGTGACCTTTGAGCTTGCCACAGCGCCCTTTAGGTTAACTTTTGGCAATAATTCAATGAGGCAGTTGACGGTACTGCCCGTCCCTACGCCCAAAATCATGCCTGATTCGATATATTTTAACGCGTCTGCTGCCACGGCTTGTTTTTGTTGTTGTTGCGTGCTTGCATTCATCGTACTCATAGACCCAGCCTTGTTAGGAATTTATCAAAAAAACAGATAGAAAACTTAATGCTATCAATTACCCAACTTATTTTACCGTAAAAGCACTTGCAAGCTAAACCCTAAAGTCCTAATCTAATCACTTATTTTTTACTTCTCTAACGATTTGCTTTGTTTTGGTTATGAAAGCACATAGAGGGTAAAAATAAATCTCCAAACGTATTTTTCAAACTTAGGTCATTATTATG
Organism: Moraxella sp. CTOTU48717; assembly: GCF_032057165.1. Classification (NCBI taxonomy): domain Bacteria; kingdom Pseudomonadati; phylum Pseudomonadota; class Gammaproteobacteria; order Moraxellales; family Moraxellaceae; genus Moraxella; species Moraxella sp. CTOTU48717. The sequence goes on from NZ_DAMBBC010000002.1 coordinate 234,249, forward strand.
TTATCAGATTGGGTACGCCTTATCCTTCAAGCGACCGTGTATGATGCTGCTATTCAAACGCCGCTTGAACCCGCCAAAAAACTCAGTGAACGGTTTAACAACGATATTCGTTTTAAACGTGAAGATTTTCAGCCAGTGTTTTCTTTTAAGCTGCGGGGTGCCTACAATCGAATTAGCCAGTTGAGCGATGTAGACAAAGCCAAAGGCGTGATTTGTGCCTCTGCCGGCAACCACGCGCAAGGCGTCGCCTTCTCTGCTAGCCGCTTGGGACTCAATAACATTATCGTGATGCCGACCACCACCCCCGATATCAAAGTCAGTGCCGTCAAGTCATTGGGCGGTAATGTGGTGCTATATGGCGATAGTTTTGATGAATCTAACCGCTATGCTATTGAACGCGCCCAAACCGATGGCTTGACCTTTATCCCGCCGTATGACGATGAACTGGTCATCGCAGGTCAAGGTACCATTGCCATGGAACTAGTGCAACAATGGCGTAAAATGGAATATGTGTTTGTTGCGGTTGGTGGCGGTGGCTTAATTTCAGGTGTCGCGGCGTTTTTGGGGGAAGTTGCACCACATGTTAAAGTCGTGGCGGTCGAGCCAGAAGAAGCAGCCTGTCTCAAAATCGCCTTAGCCACTAACGAACGCAAACGTCTGCCCCAAGTGGGGTTGTTCGTCGATGGGGTGGCAGTCGCCCAGCTGGGTGAAATACCGTTTGACGTCTGCCGTATGCCAAAAAGCGATAACTCAGGTCCCGTGGTCGAGCCTGATGTGGTCACTTGTAGCAATGATGAAGTGTGTGCGGCGATTAAAGACGTGTATGATGAAACCCGCACCATCGTCGAGCCTGCAGGCGCGCTTGCGGTCGCGGGTATGAAAAAATACATCGAAGATCATAACCTACAGGGCAAAAACTGTGTGGCGATTTTATGTGGTGCCAACATGAATTTTGACCGCTTACGCTATATCGCTGAACGTACCGAAATTGGTGAGAAAAAAGAAGCGATTTTTGGGGTGACCATTCCTGAGCGCACAGGCGCATTCTTGGATTTTTGCCGCTCACTCAAAGGTCGCAACATCACCGAATTTAACTACCGCATCAATACCAACCCCAATTACGCCCATCACGCTGCCAATATTTTTGTCGGTATCGCCCTCAAAGAAGGCGAAAAAGAGCGCAAAGCAATCCACCAGTTACTCAATGAAGCCGATGATGCCGCAATTGATTTGACCGATGATGAAGTCGCCAAGACCCATATTCGCTATTTAATCGGTGGGCACGCGGGATTAAAAGACGAGCAATTATTTCGCATCGAATTTCCCGAGCGTCCTGGCGCGCTGCTCAACTTCCTTGAAAAATTGGGCTCACAGTTTAATATTTCTTTATTCCACTATCGTAATCATGGGGCGGCTGAAGGGCGTATCTTAGCGGGCATTCAAATGGGTGAGCAAACCGCCGAGCAATTACTTGCCAAGCTGCAAGACATTGGCTATGAGTGCGAAAACCTAACCGATAACTTGGGCTATCGCTTATTTTTACAATAGTTTTTAACGGTTTGGATAAACAAGGTGTCATCGTGGCGCCTTTTTTTGTGCCAAGTTTTTTATGCCAAGCTATACACAAAATTCGCTAAATTTCAGCACGGTACATAGCAAAAATAGCCATTTTCTGCTAATCTCAATACTTAAAACTTGATAATTTACCTGATAGTTTCACTGATAAATTAATTAAAAAATTCTGCTATAAGACAACCACTATGTCATCAAAAAAACGTTTTTTAAAACTTGCCGGTATGACTGCCAGTATCGCAGGAAAAGCAGCTAAAAATTCTATTAAGTCTTTTGCAGGCTCTGAAGAAGATAAACTCACAGCCCGTAGCGAAATGCTGCAAACCGTAGGGCTGCAAATCGCCGACACCTTAGGCGAAATGAAAGGCGCGGTGATGAAAGTGGGTCAAATTGCCTCGCAGTATAAAGATGTGTTCCCGCCTGAAGTCTCAAAAGCGCTGGAGAAATTACAAAAAGACGCACCGCCCATGCCGTTTGCCGTCATCAAACAGCAGGTTGAAAAAGAATTGGGGCAACCGATTGAGGCGTTGTTTGCCCAGTTTGAGCAATCACCCTTTGCGGCAGCCTCTATCGGTCAAGTCCATAAAGCGGTGTTGCCAACCGGTGAAGCGGTCGTAGTCAAAGTGCAATACCCCGACGTTGATACCAGTATCGATAGTGACTTAAAACACGTTCGCTTGGCGCTTAAGATAACTGGCGTGCTCAATATGGATAAAACCTTGCAAGATAAAATTTTTGCAGAAATCCGTGATAGCCTGTATGACGAGCTTGATTACACCAAAGAAGCCCATAATTTGGCAATTTTTGGCAGTTTTCACAGCGATGATGATGGGCTGATTATCCCCAAAGTTTTTCATAGCCATTCGACCAAACGGATTTTAACCCTATCACAAGAACTGGGTGAAAAGCTTGAAGTGGCTGCGACTTGGGACAATGACATCAAGCAAAAAATCGCCACTCGCCTATTTGATTTTAGTGCCGGTCAATTGTTCAAACTGTACCGTCTGCATTGTGACCCCCATCCAGGTAACTTTGCGTTTCGCCCTGATGGCTCGGTCATTGCCTATGACTTTGGTGGTATCAAATCTTACAGCCATGACGAAGTTGCGTTATTCAAACGCTTTGCCATTCACTGCTTAAGCGGTGATGTGACAGCGCTTGAGCAAGATTTGGTCAGCATTGGCATCAAAAAAGACAATGATGAGCCACTGCCCACGGACTTTTATAACGATTGGTTGCAGATTGGTTTGACCCCGTATGGTTTTACCCAGTTGTTTGATTTATCCAAACATGCGCCTTATGACTTTGCCACCAGCCAAACCCATTTTCAAGCGATTGCCAAAGCAAAAGAGTCGCTTAAATACTGGCAAAGCTTTCAACCTGCCCCACTTACCATGATGCTTGATCGAACCATTTCTGGACAGTATTGGAACTTGGTCAATTTAAAAGTAACCATTGATTTAAGTGAGTTGATACACCGCTATATTGATTTGCCGACATTGCCACGACCTGATGATTCGCCTCGCCCTTAGGTTTGATTTTCACTTTCAATAACATTTCCTGCGATGACATAGGCGCAACCCCCTATCAAAAATCCGGGTTGCTCGTTTATAATAGCGCACGCAAAATTTTGAAAATCAGATTACCAAGTTATATAGGTTAAGTTAGATAAAGGATACACTCATGGCCGGACATTCCAAGTGGGCAAACATCAAACACCGTAAAGCCAAACAAGATGCGGCAAAAGGTAAAATCTTTACCAAAATCATTCGTGAGCTGGTCTCCGCTGCCAAACAAGGCGACCCAGACCCAGCAAATAACCCACGTTTGCGTGCGGCGGTGGAAAAAGCCAACTCAGTTAATATGACCAAAGACACTGTAAAACGGGCGATTGAACGTGGTGCCGGCGGCGGTGATAATGACAACATGCAAGAAATCACCTATGAAGGCTATGGCTTGGGCGGTGTCGCGGTGATTGTCGAGACCATGACGGATAACCTCAACCGTACCGTTGGCGAAGTGCGTCACGCTTTTAGCAAAAATGGTGGCAACTTGGGTACATCAGGCTCAGTGGCTTATATGTTTAGCAAACGCGGTGAAATTACCTTTGATGATGTGTCGCTAGAAGACACCATCATGGAAGTCGCGCTTGAAGCAGGGGCAATCGATATTGAAAATAACGGTGATAGTATCACCGTGGTCACTGAGCCAGAGAATTTCGGTGACGTGATGGATGCCTTAGAAAAAGCCGGTTTAAAATCCGACAATGCAGAAGTGACTATGTCCCCTTCAACCATGGCGGATGTTACTGATGTCGAAGACGCTAAAAAAATCATGAAAATGATTGATATGCTAGAAGATTTGGACGATGTACAAGAAGTCTATACCAACGTCAACTTTACTGATGATGTCATGGAACAACTCGATGATTAAATGAAATTTTTCAGCATAAAAAAGGCTAAATGTAGATTCAGCCTTTTTTATTTAGCAATTTGTAATAGTGTTGTGGTGGGATATAAGGTTAAAAACACGCGATTAAACTCACTACCGTGATGCAATACTTCACTTGTGTCAAAAGTTAATAAGCCCTTTTCTTGCTGTTCATTGGTATGAATCAACAACCACACTTCATCCAACGCCCTTTTTTTGCGGTACGCTTGGACTTTATGCGCTTTTTTGCTCATCACCGCATCAATATCACCTTGATTGATGTAGGAATCAATCGGTAAATCTTCATTTTCATCTGCCATATCGGTAAAAAACGCACTGGGCAACCAACGCATGGTTTTGGCAATACCGTTTTGTAATTTGCTACTGAGCGTAGGATGTGGCAAATTACTCGATGGCTCGATAAATTGCTGCGACACATTGATAATCTTTCGGTTATCAATGTTTTGCCAATTGGCCCAATTGGCTTTGATACCTACTATCTCACCTTTACCATTAAACCGCGTTGGTGTAAATTTGGTTGACACCTGTAGCAGTGACTGCCAGTACCAACGCTTTAATATTAAATTGTCATTACTGAGTCTATCGCGTAGTCTTGGCAAAGTCGTTAATTCGATGCCAATTGCGTATTCACCTTTGTCACAATAAAAAATACAGGTAAAATCAGGCTCATTACCATCATCCGTACCTGAGATGGTTTTGGCAGGATGTAAATGCAGCATGGCTAAAAAATGCACCAAATACACCCATTCACGCTGGCGTTTGAGCTGATTTTGTGACATCCGCATGATGCTTGGCGAATTTTTTTTATTCCCTGCCATTCATTAATTACCTGTAGCTTGTTCAATTGACTCAGTCTAATGTTCCATTGATTAAAATATATCAAAAAAATTTTACTTACTTCAACAGTTTAGCTTATCAGCTCAATACGTCAAAATCATGACAATAATTTGGACTGTATTAAGTTGCTGTGTGTGTTTTTAGTAATTTATCTAACTATTATGACGTTTAGCCTTGTATTTTAAGCTATTAACCTTATATAATTCACAGTTCATTTGGGGATGTTCTGGCTTCGACGCTGGTAATGAAACTCAATGATGCATGTCGAGTGAGTATGTCCACTCGTAAATAAAATATACATTTTAAACTAGTCGCAAACGACGAAACTTACGCTCTAGCAGCCTAAGCGCTGCTTGGGACGGCACAGATTGCCATTGGTCTGGTTGCTCTCCTTGAAGCGAACGCACGATGGATAGCTTAAATTGTTGTCTCGCCAATTTGAGCAAAACTTAAGAGGCTCGTGGTTGACATCCTGACTGTCGGTTCGCCAACCATTAAAGCCATAGACAGAATCTAAACATGTAGAGTCATGGGCGTAGTGCTGGCGGACGCGGGTTCAACTCCCGCCATCTCCACCATATATAAAAAAGAGAATGCAATAACTTGCATTCTCTTTTTTTTTGCATTTTTTATATCCCTTTAGTTACTCAAGATAGCATTTTTACATAAAATCAACAGGTTAGAAAAACTAGCTGATATGGTTACATAACTTATATGTTTAGCAAAATACATCCGATATTAAAGATTTTGTTTACAATAAATTATTTGAAATAACATAACTTTGTAATTAGAATACACACCGCTTAAGTGATATTAAACAATATTACTTTGTTTTTAATATGTAAATCACGGGAAATGCCCCTTGATACCTTTAAGTAGTCAGATTATTGACCGCTTTAATTGATAAAAGGAACATCCGATGAAATATATCATTGCCAGTTTGTTTGTTACTACTTTAGTCACCCAGCAAGCCAACGCTGCTGTTGTTTCATGGTATGGTGGCAAGCATCATGGTCGTACCACGGCGTCTGGCGAGAAATTCAATCAACATGCACTGACTGCAGCTAGCAACGTGCACAAATTAGGTAGCCGGCTCAAAGTTACCAACAAAGCCAACGGCAAAAGTGTAGTGGTACGCGTGACTGACACAGGCGGGTTCGGCAAATATGGCCGTACGCTAGATTTGTCAAAAGGTGCTTTTAGCAGAATTGCTAATCTTTCAAACGGCCTTGCTAAAGTCGATATCGTTAGATTATAGCGTTATTTTTATTAATGTATTTTACCGTAAAAAAGGGCGCTATTGATTGATAGCGCCCTTCATGTTTTATCACTTAAAAAATTTAATCCTCTAAAAAACGGGTATCATTCGACCATTGCTGCATTTTGATACTTTCATCCAAATATTGCTCGATAGCCGGCAAGTTAAACCCGTCGTTTTCACTGATAAAGCTAATACTCATGCCTTTATTGCCTGCCCTACCGGTGCGACCGATACGATGAACGTAATCATCAGGACTGTCTGGCAGCGTATAATTGACCACACAAGCCACATCATCCACATGAATACCTCGCCCTGCGACATCCGTAGCCACTAAAATATTGGCATCGCCTTGACGAAATTGTGCCAAATACTTCTCGCGTTTGGCCTGTATGACATCCCCTGACAATATCACTACTTTATACTGACGATTAAGTTTGTCATACAGGCGTTTGACTTGGTCTTTACGATTGGCAAAGACAATGATTTTATTGGGAGAAATTTTTTCAATAATTTGCTGTAACGCCGCCAGCTTATCCGATTCCATCAAGGTGAAAAATAGCTGCTCGATGTTTTGACTGGTTTTTTGCTCGGGCGCAATCTCTACAAAAATCGGTTGATATAACCAGCGATAAGCTAAATTCATCACATCTTGGTTAAAGGTAGCGGAGAAAAGCAGGGTTTGCCGATGCGTATTGGCGGGCATCATACGAATCAACCGTTTGATATCAGGTATAAACCCCATATCTAGCATTCTATCCGCTTCATCTAATACCAAAATTTCAAGACGATCAAGATACACATGGTGCTGAAAGCAAAAATCAATCAAACGACCTGGGGTGGCGATGATGATATCGACAAACTTTTGATGCAGCTGCTTTGACTGCGTGTCATAGTCTGTGCCACCGAGTAAACAAACAGTATGCAGTTTGGTAAACTTGGTGAGCTCAAGGCAATCTTGATAAATTTGTTGAGCCAGTTCTCGAGTTGGCGCCAACACCAGTGCACGGGTTTCACCCAAAAAACGATCGCCATCAATCTCAGGGTTTAGAGGATTATTCAGCAATTCATTGATGATGGTGAGTAAAAACGTTGCTGTCTTACCTGTACCTGTTTGTGCCTGCCCAATGGCATCTTGCCCAGCGAGTGTATTGGGCAATATTTGCGCTTGGATAGGGGTTAGCGTTTGATAGCCTAATTGATCAATCGCTTGTTTAAGCGCTGGATGAAGGGGTAATTGTGAGAAAGTTTGAAACACAGAGAGTTAACCTATTTTGACCAATCAATCATTGGCTATGAGAAACAACAAAAACCAAGTTAATGACATCAACTTGGTTTGCAAAAAGGTCAAAAATAACACTTTAACCCCTTTTTGGCTTAACTTATTCGACTTTGGTAACTTCTTCAGCTTGAAGACCTTTTTGACCTTCAACCACGATGAATTCAACTTTTTGACCATCTTGAAGTGAACGGTAGCCGTCACCTTGAATCGCGCGGAAATGAACAAAAATATCTTCGCCGCTGTTACGCTGAATAAATCCAAAACCTTTTGAATCATTAAACCATTTTACAATGCCTTGTTCACGAACTGACATATTATAACTTCCTTTAACACTATTAATGGTAGGTTTATAAAGTAGTTTTTTAGCCAAGGCTAGTTAAGCCTAGTTAAGTTTAGCTACCCGCTACCTACGCCTGCTAATTAATGTACTAGTTAAGCTTTTGTAATAGTTTGTTAAAACATTTCTCTACAATGTCGCTTACATAGTAAATTGTTCTTATAGCAATCATAGCATGGGTTTTTTACAAAAAAAAGTAATTTCGTAAGAATTGGTTATTTTTTTAAATAGCGATTTTTTAGCCTTATTTAACGGTTTACAATAATAAAACTACAGGGTTGGCTACTAAAATTGCCAACTATTTTAGCGTCGGTTTGCACACATTGTATGGGCTTATCTTTAGCATTTATCTCATCGATGCCAATAAGTTGATTGATAACCTCTTCGCCCAATTCATCTAGCACATCATGTTTTAATTCTTTGATTAATTGCTTATCGACATTCTGATGGGTTTTGATGGCACATTCTTTAAGTCGCCATAGTAGGTTTCGTAAAACTGCTTGATTGACTGCAGGCTTTTGATTCAACCATTGATATTCATGAGGTGAAAAAAAGCGTGAAGCAACCTGATGACTAATTGCGCTGTCTTCGACATCAATGCCGATATTGGCATAGGGCGAAATCAATACTGCGGCATGTTGGCGGCTATGGCTAAAACTGACATACCAAATGTAACCATCAGCCGTTATAAAATGATAAGGAAAGTTTGCATCCATTAACTCGCCTGTCAAATTAAGCGCTTGCTGTAGCTTTTTTAGCAATTGACGACAAGACATCGACCCTAATTTATGGGTTGACCCTGATTTATTGATTGACCTTATTTTATTTGTTGGTAAGGTAACCTGTTCACCCAAATTATGATGAATATCAATAGCCACCCAGCTATGGTCTTCGATTGGATAAAGCTGCATCGGTGATGGTAGTGCCTTGTTGTATAAATAATTGTATAAATAAATTTAACGATAGCTTAAAGTATTAAAGTATTTTTTTTATACCAAGGTTGATTGGCTTTCTTCTTTTGTATTTGCGCAATCGCTTTACGTTTTTTTTGATACAGTACATTATTACTGATGAGAGTGATAGCGCGAGTGTCTTGCGCGATGACTTCCCCTAAGACGTTTTCAACATTTACGGTAATGGCATAAGGGTTAGGATCGAGCGTGGTAGTTGCAATAGTATAGCTAGTGTCTTTTATGGTCGCTAAGGTTTGGTTATTGAGTTGATAGACGATTCTATCGCCTGTTTTTAAACTCGGTGTCAACGCAACGTTAATCTCAATGGGTTGACTACCCCGTCGCAGCGTTTGCCCGGCTTCAGGCGATACAATGTTTAATACATAATCGCCCTGCTGGCTTGCTGAGATGGATTGGGTGGATAAGCGACCAGTTAAGCTATCACCTAATCTATCAGGCAAGCGATTGTCAGTAGCCGTACTCGCTGCGTTATTAACTTCATTGTTCAAGTTATTAGATGTCGTTGTTGATTGATTGGTCGTCGATGATACTTGTGATTGGGTGGGTAATTTATCTAATACGCTGATATTTTTGCTGTTTTTATTATATTGATAAGCGGTATTGATATTATCGGTATATACCACTTGACCGTCTGAGGTGGTCGTCTTATACACTTCAGCATGACTTAACTGTGACAGCAATAACACTACAGCCGTGAGTATAAAGCTATACCGTAAACCGCTATTATTATCGGTACTATATTTATTATCCGTACTATATTTTGTCAAAATCATATAAGCCTTCCCCTCAAAACCCATTATTGTGCATATTTTAGCAAGCTTGATAATCAATCCCTAAATAATTTTGCCTATTAAACTAAAAATTTCACATAAAAAAACCCAACTTAATGTGAAGTTGGGTTTTTTGAAAAGCGAACTTATTAGCAGCTGTAGTACATATCAAATTCGATTGGATGAACTGATACGTTGTAACGCTCTACTTCTTCTTTTTTCAAGGCAATGTAAGCGTCAAGCATTTCTTTGGTAAATACGCCACCTTTGGTTAAGAACTCATGGTCGTCTTCTAACGCTTTAAGCGCAACTTCCAAGTTTTCCGCCACCGTTGGGATCAATGCTTCTTCTTCTGGTGGAAGGTCGTATAAGTTTTTGTCTGCGGCTTCGCCTGGATGGATTTTGTTTTGGATACCATCAAGCGCTGCCATCAACAATGCGGCAAAGCAAAGGTAAGGGTTGGCTGCTGGGTCTGGGAAACGTGCTTCGATACGTTTGCCTTTCGGGCTTGCCACGTATGGAATACGAATTGACGCTGAGCGGTTACGCGCTGAATAAGCCAGTTTAATAGGCGCTTCGTAATGCGGTACTAGGCGTTTATAGCTGTTGGTTGATGGGTTAGTGATGGCATTTAATGCACGAGCATGTTTGATGATACCACCGATTGCGTATAAAGCAGTTTCTGATAACCCTGCGTATTCATCACCGGCAAAGGTGTTTTTGCCATCTTTTTGGATTGACAAGTGAACGTGCATACCTGAACCATTATCACCAACCATCGGTTTTGGCATAAAGGTCGCAGTCTTACCATATTCGTGTGCAACGTTGTGTACTGCATATTTGAACTGTTGTACTTCGTCCGCTTTACGAACTAGGGTATTAAATGATACACCGATTTCTAGCTGGCAAGAGGCAACTTCATGGTGATGCACTTCAACACGGCCTTCACCCATAATCGCTTCTACCGCGGCACACATATCAGCGCGCATATCTTGTGAGCTATCAACGGGTGGTACTGGGAAGTAACCGCCTTTGACGCGTGGACGGTGCGCATAGTTACCGCCTTCCATTTCTTTATCGGTTGACCAAGCGGCTTCATCAGCTGAGATGGTGTGACGGGCGCCTGACATGTCGATTGACCATTTTACATCATCAAATACGAAAAATTCTGGCTCTGGACCAAAGAATGCGGTATCACCGATACCCGTTGATTTTAGGTATTCTTCGGCACGTCGCGCGATTGAACGTGGGTCACGGTCATAACCTTGCATGGTTGATGGCTCGATAACGTCACAGGTCACAACAACGGTCGTTTCACGAAAGAAAGGATCGACGAATGCGGTATCAGCATCTGGCATCAAAATCATATCTGACGCTTCAATGCCTTTCCAACCAGCGATTGATGAACCATCAAACATTTTACCTTCTTCAAAAATGTCTTCGTCCATGCTGTCAGCTGGATAGCTTACATGTTGCTCTTTACCTTTAGTGTCGGTAAAGCGAAAATCTACCCACTTTGCTTCGCTAGATTTGATTAAATCTAAAAATTTATTCGACATTGCTCGTTTCCTTTTACTTACGCAAAAAATGATTAAAAAAACGTTACGCCACTTTATACTCTTTTCGGTGCTGTGACAAGAGATAAACAAAGTGGTGCTTGTTGAATTTAAACTTTCAAGTTATGTGCCAACTTTTGCACTATCATGCTAAATATTAAATTTTTATATCAAATTCAATGAGTTATTTGAGAGTGGATTTAATGATAAAATTGGCTGATATGACTATCTGCCTAGATAACCTTCAAATCACTATAGGGCCTTAACACTTGCACCATTTTAATTAAAATTTTATCGATATTCACTTTTATGGTGCATAAAATATGTATTTAACTATTTTAGTGAAAATCATTAACATTGATTTCTGCTACTCTGTTTCACTTATTCGGTTTCAGTTACTTGTAGAATGGTTGTGATAAAATACTTGATTAAAATAATGGTGAAGTTTTTTCATCGGCTAACCATCGTCCAATAATTACATGATAGGGTTTCTGGATTGCTACTTTTTATTGATAACTACGACAGTTTTACCTACAATTTGGTGCAGTATTTTGAGCAATTGGGGCAACCCGTTGAAGTCTGGCGCAATGATGCTTGCAGCAGTGAAGATATCATTCGTTTAAATCCCGATTATTTGGTCATTGGCCCTGGACCTTGCACGCCAAGCGATGCAGGCAATACGTTGAGTTTTATCAAAGACTGTGCCGGCATTATTCCTATATTAGGCGTTTGCTTGGGTCATCAAGCGATTGGGCAAGCATTTGGCGCCAATATCATTCGTTGCCCAACGATTATGCATGGGCGGGTGTCGCAAGTTTTTCATCACCACCAAGGGATATTTGCCGGGCTTCCCTCACCTTTTAACGCCACTCGCTATCATTCTTTAGCGATTGCGACAGACAGTTTGCCTGATTGTCTAGAGGTTACCGCATGGTGTGATGATATTCACCCACATAATTCTCTGCCATCCACTACTGTGATGGGCATTCGGCATCAAACATTGCCGATTGAAGGGGTGCAGTTTCATCCAGAATCTATTTTGAGTGAGCATGGGTATACGATTTTGAAAAATTTTTTAGCTAACTATGAAAACCATGAAAACTATCAAAACGCTAACTATTAGACTGGGATAATTGAGTTTTGCGGCTTAAAGTTTGGCTTTAAAACTTGGCTTTAAAACCTGGCTTTAAAACCTGGCTTTGTTATAGTATACTAGTACAATGATATATCAAGTGTAAGCCATAAAACTCATACGAGACTGACATGACCCATACTGTAACGCCTTATCTTGGTGACATTACCACGTCTATTGAAAACAACCAACCATTAACACAAGAGCAAACCCAACTACTGCTTACCACGGCACTTGATCGCGCCATCAATACCATTGATCTAACTTATGCAGAAATGCGCGGCGTCATGCTAGCCATCATGCAAGGTCAATGCCCCGATGCCATGATGGGCGCCCTGCTCACCGCGCTGCGTATGAAAGGTGAAAGCATCGAAGAAATTACCGCCGCTGCCCAAGTGATGCGGGAACTTGCTATTAAAGTGGATTTGTCGGATGTGCCCAACGTCGTCGATATTGTAGGTACAGGGGGCGATGGCGCAAATTTGTTTAATGTCTCTACCGCCGCTACGATGGTCGCAGCAGTAGCTGGCTGCCATGTCGCCAAGCATGGTAATGGCGGCGTTTCCGGCAAATCTGGCAGTTCCGATTTGCTGCAGCAAGCGGGTATTAATTTGGCGTTAAATACCGAGCAGATTACCCAGTCGATTAAAACCCATGGTATCGGTTTTTTGTTTGCGCCCAATCACCATGTGGCAATGAAACACGCGATGCCCATTCGCCGTACCCTAAAGACGCGCACGGTGTTTAATATTTTGGGACCTTTGACCAACCCTGCGGGCGTCAAAAATGCCATGATTGGGGTATTTAATCCTTCGCTGTGCGAACCGCTTGCCAATGTGTTCAAAAACCTTGGCGCGGAGCATGTGCTAGTCGTCGGCTCAGTGGATAACCTTGATGAAATCTCACTGGCGACTTATACCCATGTGGCTGAACTTAAAGATGGCAAAGTCAGCGTGTATGATATCGAACCTGAAGATGTTGGTATCGAATCGCAAACCCTTAAAGGCTTAATCATTGACAGTCCAGCACAGAGCCTAGCGCTCATCCGCGAAGCACTGGCTAACAATCCCAATAAAACCCCCAACGCCAAAAAAGCCGCGGATATGATTGCCTTGAACGCCGGTGCGACCATCTATGTAGCAGGTAAAGCAGATACCATAAAACAAGGCGTAGCCATGGCACAAGATATCATCAGCAGTGGCAAAGCCTTGCAAAAAATGGCAGCATTAGCAAGCTTTACTCAGCAATTCACCTCTCATTAAATTTTTGGAAAAACCATGCCTCATCAAGCAGTCCCCTCGGTATTACAAAAAATTGTCGACACCAAACGTCAAGAACTGGTCAGAGCCAAAAAACAGCAATCTTGGCATGACCTTGAGCAAATTGCCGCAACGAACCACCAAAACATCCGTGATTTTGCCGGCAGTTTGCGCAAAGCGGGCATTCGTGTGATTGCGGAAGTCAAAAAAGCCTCGCCATCCAAAGGCATCATCGCCCCTAATTTCGATGCTGTCGCCACCGCAGTCGGCTATGAACAAGCGGGTGCCGCTTGTTTATCGGTATTGACGGACACGGATTATTTCCAAGGCTCGGATGAGTATTTATTACAAGTGCGCCAAGCGGTAAGCTTACCTGTGCTACGCAAAGATTTTATGATTGAGCCGTATCATATTTTGCAATCACGTGCGCTGGGGGCAGATTGTATTTTGCTAATTATGGCGTGTTTATCGGATGCGCAAGTCGCTGAGCTACACGAATTGGCGTTAAAACTTGGCATGAGTGTACTCATTGAGTGTCATGATGAGATAGAAGTGGAACGGGCGTTACGCTTGCCCGCCCATCGCCAAAACGTGTATGGGGTTAACAATCGCAATCTACATAACTTTGATGTGAGCTTGGACACTACCCTACGCCTAAAAACACTGTTTCCACAAGATAGCTTACTGGTGACAGAAAGCGGGATTCATTCGGCAGAGGATGTAAAATTGATGCTGGGCCATGACATCCATGCGTTTTTGATTGGTGAGCAGTTTATGAAAACGGGTGATGCAGGTAGTACTTTAGCAAAGTTATTGGCACAATCACAACAAAATGCGTAAAATAGCCAAGTTAAATAATTGATGTTAGGGCGTTTCATCGATAAACGCCCTATTTTTTATACCGATTTATAGAGTTATTGTATGGCAAATTTATTTTCTAAAGAAATGCAAGACCAGTTAAAGCAGCTTAAAGCTGAACTAGGTAAAGGTCGCAGCCAAACTAAAGAAACCGATGAAAACGGCAAACCGACTGAAACCGTGGGTTTATTGAGCAAGCAACAAGTCGCCAAACAAGTTAAAAAATATAATAGCGAACATCTTGATGATGATAAATTGCTATTTATGCAAGCCATGTCAGGCGTGCAGCCAATCAAAGATAAAAACTTGGCGGATAAAAACAACGCTGGCAATAAGCTTGATGCGACGACGCTAGCCAAACGCGCGGCGGCAGTCGGTGGTGACGATGATAGCGGACATGTATTGTCTGATATGCAAGCGCTGCTCAACCCCGTCTCTGGCGATGCTTATTTAAGTTATAAAACCGCAACGCTACAAAACAAAGTGTTTAATGAGCTCAAACAAGGCAAGATTCGCTGGTATGATGCCGTAGATTTACACGGTGCCACCATTGAAGAGGCCCGTGAAGCCATGAGTCAGTTGATTTTACAGGCTCAAAAAAACAATGAAAATTGCGTGAAAATCATTCATGGTAAAGGCATTGATAGTATCTTAAAAACCTGCGTGAATGGTTGGTTGCGTCAGATTCCTGAAGTGCTTGCTTTTTGCTCAGCCCCTGCGGCGCAAGGTGGCAATGGTGCAGTGTTGGTGTTACTCAAAAAACGTGAAAAAGCCAATCGCGACCAATAACCATTGTACGGCTATTTTGACTATAGGTTAAATTTTATAAAATCATGCATAAAACAAACGATGCATGATTTTTTTAACAGGATTTTTTAATTGTTAATAGTTTATTCTTAGATTTTGTTTATAATAGGCTCTTTTTTTTCATGGATTAAATGCTCTGCATTAATCTACTCTCAACTGGCTAAAAACAGCGCCCATTTGTCTTTTGACAGCTGACTGTTTTTAACACCACTGGGTATAGGAGAAAGGTAGCTTTGAACAATACCCCCACTGCGACTAATTCGCCCGCTAAATTGCAACGTCATTTAGCCCTTTGGCACATTATCATTATTGGTTTGGCGTATATTCAGCCCATGACCGTATTTGATACCTTTGGCTTGGTTTCTGAAGCCAGTCATCAGCACGTTCCAACATCTTATATTATTGCATTGATTGCTATTTTGCTTACCTCGCTAAGTTACGGTAGCATGATTCGTCGTTATCCTTCGGCGGGTTCGGCATATACCTATGCGCAAAAATCGATTCATCCCAATGTCGGGTTTATGGTGGGTTGGTCTTCTTGGTTGGATTATTTATTGTCACCTTTGGTGAATATTATCCTAGCGGTGATTTATCTTGAAGCGCTGTTCCCTGATGTCAACAAATGGATTTGGGTATTTATTCTGACGGGATTTATGACCTGGATTAACGTGCATGGCTCCAAAGTCGTGGCTTATTTTAATAGTTGGATTGTGTTTATTCAGCTATTGATTATCGGTGTATTTACGTGGTTGGTGTATAGCAAATTGATGGCGGGCACCAATGCGGACGGCACTATCAATGCTGCAGCTTACCAATTATGGAGCTTAAAGCCGTTTTGGAGTGATATTGCTAACATGACGGCACTCATCAGTGGTGCAACCATTTTATGTTTCTCTTTCACAGGCTTTGACTCACTAAGCTCATTGGCAGAAGAAACCAAAGATGTGCAAAAAACCCTACCAAAAGCAATTTTCTTGACCGCATTGATTGCAGGTATTGTGTTTATCATTAGCACTTACTTTATGCAGATTTATTTCCCACAAACTCCTGACAAATATTTCCCAGATGTGGCTGCTACCCAGCCAGATATTTTGATGTTGGTGGGTGGTTCTGCGTTTCAAGCCGCCGTATTGGGCTTTGCAATTGTCACGGTGATGGCGTCAGGTATTTCTGCACATGCGGGTGTCTCTCGTTTGATGTATGTGATGGGGCGTGATGGGGTCATTAATAAACGTATTTTTGGTCATATTCATCCAAAATACTTGACCCCAACCTACAATATCTATATCGCGGGTGTGATTGCCTTAACCGCGGGTTTTATTGAGTTTGATGTCATCGCGCATTTGATTAGTTTTGGGGCATTGACGGCGTTTAGTTTTGTTAATTTATCCGTCATCGCGACCTACATCATCCGTGAAAAACGCTACCACAGTGCCTATGATTTGTTGATGTATTTGATTGTGCCGCTGCTTGGCTTTATCAGTGTTGCGCTGATGTGGAAAGAAAGTGAGCCTATCGCCATCAAAATGGGCTTAGGCTGGGCAGTAATCGGTATCATCTACTTGGCATTTAAAACGGGTGGTTTTAAGCGTCATCCACCGATGCACAATGAACATGAATAATGGTTAATGTGGTGAAAAGGTCAGATACGATTCTGACCTTTTTTATGTCTGTGGCTTTTGGGGAAACGCTATGTTAGAAATTTTATATCAAGATGAATACTGTGTGGCTGTCAATAAGCCTGCGGGTATGCTCGTTCATCGAAGCTGGCTTGACCGTCATGAAACCGAGTTTGTGATGCAGACCCTACGCGATCAACTGGGTCAATATGTTTATCCGATTCATCGCTTAGACCGACCGACGTCAGGGGTGTTACTGTTTGCTTTATCGAGCGAATCAGCGCGGCAACTGTGTGAGCAATTTGAAAACAGGCAAGTGCAAAAATCTTACTTAGCCATCGTGCGCGGATATTTGACAGTTAATGCGCAGACATCCCAGCAGACATCTGGGCTGATTGATTACCCACTCACACAAATGTTGGATAAAATTGGCGATAAACCAAGTTTGCGGGCGCTGCAACAAAGAAAGCTTAGTTCGACAGACATGTTTGATGCAGCCCTTAGCAGCCCTGCTGAATTAACCTTACTGCAACCTGCGCAAACGCACTGGCAATGCTTGGCAACAACTGAGCAGCCGTTTCAAGCGCGCGCACGCTATCCCACGTCACGCTTTAGTCTGGCTAGATTGACGCCCATTACCGGACGAAAACACCAACTACGTCGCCACATGAAGCATGTGTTTCATCCGATTATTGGCGATACCAGCTATGGCGATCATCACCAAAATCGCGCCATCCGTCAACATATCGGCGTGCATCGATTGATGTTACATGCGCATACCTTGGCTTTTAATAGACTGACTGACAATCAGCGTGTTGATATCACGGCACCTGTGGATACAGATTGGTTAACGATGTGTGCGCAGTTTGGCTTTCCATTGCCTTAATAGTTAGCGATTTCATTATTTGGCAACATCCTTTACGCAACCAAGTAATCACTCACTTTGCTACCGATGGTCGCAAATGTTGCACCAATGCCCGCCCCCACCAACACATCGGTGGGATAATGTAACCCCAATACCAAGCGCGATAATGCCACCAGCATCGTAAATGGTAGCAATACCCATAACATCATCGGCACTTGATGCCCTATCATGGTGGTAAACAATACCGCTTGCAGTGTATGCCCCGATGGAAAACTAAATACATCTAAAGGCCGTTCGCCTAAAGTAATGGTCTGGTGTACTTGGTAAGGGCGTGGACGCACTGTGTGTACTTTTAAATACTTATACAGCAAATAACCGCAAAAACTGCTGAGTAACACCGCACACACTTTCATAGCAACGATACTAGCGACCAGTCCTTGCGATAGTAACGCTACTAACATCACTACCGTCGATACTGCCCAAAACCAACCATCGCCTAAGCGGCTGATGGTTTTGAAGAACTGGGCAAAAAACTTCAATTGTGACAGCAAATTTACCCGTAAACATAAGCGGGTGTCCCATTGCAGCACGCGCTTTTGCAAATGATGTAGTTTAGGTTTACTGTGCAAAAACTGATAATAATTGCGCATTAAATTGGGTAAGTTTTCGACAGGGCTAGCAGAGGTACAGGTGAATTCTGAATTGGCAAGTGACAGATTGGGATTTTTTATGGGTTGATTCATGGATTGATTGATGGGGTGATTCATGGCGCCATCCTTTTTTTGCCTATTTGAACCTCACGTTTTGGAGAAAAACGCGGCAGATTCAGCGGGTCTTGGGGTTGGGTGACTATTTTGGGTTGAGTGGCTACTTTGGAGTGAATGACTATATCGTGGCTGTTTTTTTGCCCCGACAGTCGGGTGAACTGACTCAGGTGTGAGGGCGATTGTTAAATCCGCGAGCGGATGTTGAGCCATTGATTGAGAAGACAAAATGGTTGGCGTCACTGTGCTGGCTGTTAGGGTGTTCGTCTGAATTGATAGCACTTCATAAAACATGGTCAACATTTCTTGGGCAGGTTTTTGCCAAGAAAAAGCAGCCACCTTGTGCCTTGCAGCTAGTCGCATCTGATCAAGCTGTTGTTGTTTGGGCAATTCACTAATCATCTCTACAAAGCGTTGTTCTTGCCCAAGCGGTACAGTTTTACCACAACTATCATCCACCAACAGCGCCGCAGCCGCATCATGATAGGCAAAAATTGGTAACCCCGATGCCATCGCTTCGGTGACGACATTACCGAAAGTTTCCACTTGACTAGCAAACACAAAAGCATCGGCACTGGCATAATAACTTGCCAGCGCCTCGCCTGTTTTAAAGCCTGCAAAAATAATGCTTGTATCATTGGCATGCCGTTTAACGAGCGCTTCTTTGTATGGTCCATCACCGACAATCACTAATTTGACATGACGATGCAGCTGCTGTAATTGTAGCGCTTTGAAGCTTTTAATGACGGTATCCATACCTTTTTCAGGGGAAACACGGCTCACACACATTAACACTGTGGTGCCCTCGCCCACGCCCCAACTTTGCCGTAATGCTTGGCTACGTTTGCTCGGTGCATAGCGCGCTGTATCAACGCCACGACCGACTTGGTACAAATGCTTGAAACCAAATTCAGCGAGCTGATGTTGGGTGGTCTGGCTTGGAATACAGGTGGCATTGCAATGGTTGTGAAAACGCTTCATATACGCAAGCAAAGGTAGTGAGATTACTTTCCAACCAAAGTATCGGCTAAAATCATGAAACGCGGTGTGATAACCTGAAGAGACTTTAATGCTTTGCTGTTTGCCAGCAATCAACGCCGCAAGCCCCAAAGGACCTTCCGTCACGATATGTACAATATCAGGACGAAGCTTGCGCAGCTGCTTCGTTAAAAATCGGTAACAAGGTAGCCCCATGCGCAGATGCGGATAATAAGGAATGGGCAAACTTGGCACTTGTAAATCAGTGGTAACAGCCGCCGTGTTAAGCCCTGTCGTTAGGGTATGTTGTTCGACTTCATCGCTTTGTTTGGGGCGAATCAAAGTGATGCGATGCCCCATCGATTTGAGTTCGCGCATGATTTGATAAACGCTTGAGGCTACCCCATTGATATCTGGCAACCAAGTTTCAGTCACCAAAGCGATATGCAATGATGGCCTATTGTCATGAAAAGGTGTGCCTGCAACTTGAGTTGAGAGATTCATGTGATTTGCTGACGTCGTCTGAGTGTCAGACGAGGTCTGGTACAAATTAGTGTTTACAGTGTTGTCACTCATAGTATGTTATCAACCATTACAACCGACTGCTTTGTTTGACTGCAAAAGCCGTTTCGGTAAATTAAATCAATCCTTTGTATGAGTTAAGCTTATAAGCCGCCATTGACAACCTCATGTCAATTTAATAACAGTTTGATGACAATTGCATCGCAAATAGGGGTCGATTTTGCTAAAATAGCGAGCAGATTGCAGCTTTATAGATTAATTTATAGATGGTTAAATGACTGATTTGATAACTACATCGAATAATACCGCTATGCCAAATACTTCGACGCTCGATACACCAATTGTGATGCTGATGACACATGCGCCTAGTCATCCGCTTACCAAACAAGCGCTTGAATGCGCCCAATCGCTATGTGCAAACGATGGTAAAACAACCAATGAGCAAAACTCGTTAACTAGTACCGATTTTAAAATTTTCTTATATAGTGATGCGGTGATGTTGGCCAACCGATTAATTTGGCTGCCCGATGATATCGAAAATCTGGCAAAAAATTGGCAACACTTTGCTATGAGTCATGATTTAACCATTCAAGTGTGTGTGAGTGCCGCTTTGGCTCGCGGGGTGACAGATGCTGACAATGCGACTAGACATCAGCTACAAGGTGACAATTTGGCAGATGGCTTTGAATTAGTCGGTTTGGGTGAATTGGCCATGCATCTGCACAGGGCAACAACGGTTTATCAGTTTTAATTGGGTTGGGTTTAGCGATAGCGATTAACTATGAAAATTATCATTAATATTCACGCTGACACGTTTTTGCTTTGTCATGAAGCCTTATCAATGGCGTTTGCGCTGGCGGCGTTTGACCACCAAATTCAGCTGACTATCGGTGATGGCATGCTAAACTTACTACTTGATGAGCCTATGGGCAAGCTTGCCCATATGCTGGCATCCCTTGATATGTATGATATGCCGCCCGCTTGGCTGGCGCTAGCAGATTTTAATAGATTAAAAGCGTGGCAAGCGAACCTTTCAGCAGACTTTGATTGGTGTGCTCAAGTCGCGCTACAGCCAACTACACCGCCTCATTTTGATACCACTTTTGACTTATAAATACTATGACCCAACTTCCCGAACTTGACCAAGACGGTCATTTGATAGCTCATCAAACCTGGACACCAAATATCGCGCAACAATTGGCAAACACGCTGGATGTCACGTTAACCCCTGAGCACTATCAAATCATAGACGCAGTGCGTCAATATTATGATTTATACAGCCATCCACCGACGACCCGTCCTTTAATCAAGTTTTTATCCAAGCAATTGCCTTCATTGGCGGTTGATAATGCCAAATTGCAAGCCATGTTTAACACAGGTCTTGTCGCGCGTCATGTCAACCGCATTGCAGGGTTGCCAAAACCTGCAAATTGCTTATAAATTTTGAGATTATTTTGGGTCATAAGGGACGAGATTGTCATAACCGATACTGTGACCGTTATCACCGCCAAATCCCTGCTGACGCCAAATTTCAAATAATGTAATTGCCACGCTGTTAGATAAATTCAAACTGCGAGAGGTCGGCAACATAGGCAAACGCAACCAGTTATCTTGACCAATTGCCGCGCGAATTGGCTCGGGTAATCCGGCTGTCTCTGACCCAAATACCAAAGCGATATTTGCCACTTGCGTAAAATCTTCATCATATAAAGGTTTGCTAAGCTTGGTGGTCAAAGCAACAATTCTTTGTACCCCACTTTGGCTTAGACTGTCCTGTGCATCCTGCCAATTGGCATGTACTTTGACATTTGCCCATTCATGATAGTCTAGCCCTGCTCGGCGTAATTTTTTATCTTCTAACTCAAACCCTAGTGGCTCAACCAAATGTAGCGTTGCGCCCGTATTGGCGCATAACCGAATAATATTGCCTGTGTTGCTTGGCATTTTGGGTTCAACTAATACTACGTGAATCATGTCGACATCCTTAAACAGATTGAAATAAAAAAGCGCTAAATACGAAGATTAATTTACAAAAAACCTATACTTATTGCGTAAATTTAAGTTTTTTTTACAACTTGATAGTTTTGGTTACATTAACGCTATAGCGACGTTAGACTAAACTGCATTACCATGACTCTACCAAGCATGTTTTACTTTATTTTAACTTTTATAAGTCAATAAAGTCGCATGATTTAATCTGGTAGCTAAAAACTGTTAAAAAATAATGGATATATCTGAGGAAATTTAAAATGAAAAAATTAATCGCTGCATCAATCGCTGTTATGTTTGCTGTCACAGGTTGTAATACAGTCAAAGGTTTTGGTAAAGACGTATCAAAAACAGGTGACGCAGTAACCAATACCGCACAAAATACTCAAAATAAAATCAAGTCGTAGATTTTCTGTTTAAG
The DNA here is from genome assembly GCF_032057165.1 of Moraxella sp. CTOTU48717. Lineage (NCBI taxonomy): Bacteria > Pseudomonadati > Pseudomonadota > Gammaproteobacteria > Moraxellales > Moraxellaceae > Moraxella > Moraxella sp. CTOTU48717. Next base: position 256,500 of record NZ_DAMBBC010000002.1, read on the forward strand.
TAAAAAAACCCATCTCGCTGATGGGTTTTTTATTACCTCTTGTATTGCCTATCGCTTAAAACCCTAGTAGGTTATAAAATTAGCCGTTTTTTGGCAAATTTTCAGGTAGATAACAACGTAGATAAGCAATCACCGCTGTAATCGCTTCTTGGCGATAGGCATCGGTAATTTCTTTTTCTGAGCGATAAGCTAAAATAAAAATACCATTAATGATACCGTATGCGACTAACAATTGCTGATGAATGGTTTCTAAAGCCGGCATTTTATAATGCTCAGACAGCTTATCATACACCATTTGGGCGAGGCTTTTTTCGATTTCACTACCAAACGCATTGCCCTCAAAATCTGGGGTATTGGTCTCATAAATCAAACGGGCAACCGTTAAATCGGATTGAATAATATCAACGCCTGTCTCAATGACTGTGGTGATATAAGCCTGCCAGCGACTAAATTGTTTGGCATCGACTTTTTCAAGCTTGTTAAAAATTTCTATCGCATTTAAAAAACGCAATGCCAAAAAAATCGCTTCAACGTTTGGAAAGAAGTGATAGGCTGAGGCTCTGGGAATGTCCGCTCGTTCACATACATCAGCCAAACTAATCTCACTGACAGGTCGGGTCGCGCTCAATTCTTTGGCAGCGGCTAATAATTTTTGGCGACGTAAACGACCTTGCTGGCTAGTGAACTTGAATTTGTTAGGGACTAGGCGGCGAGCGAGCTCAGAGTCCACTAACACATCCTCAATTTTTTCATCATAAGCGCTTGACATATTTCCTCTCTATCGACTGATTATGAATAAAGTTTAATTTGTGCCCGTACCAATCCATGATCAGTTGGGCGTTGTTCTACAATAAATTTGAGATGATCGTTAAAATAATCAACTTGTAATACTTCGCCGATGTTAAATTTACTATCAGCTAAAAATTGTTCAGATACCAAAATTTGGTCAAGCACTTCTGGCATACCTTGGTGGATATGGGTGTACGCCACATCTTTGAGCCAGTGCATACGGCTTTGTATCGTAGAGGCATCATACAGCACGATATCCCGCATCGACTTATCATAAAATACTTCGCCCGATTCGCTTAAAAGCTGACAAGTGACACTTTGCATCACATCATTCATATCCCCTAACAAAATCAGCGGATGGTTGTTGTGTGACAGTTTTTCGATGACCACTTGGCGAATGCCTGCCGCTTCCGCTGCCCGCATACAAAGACTGCGCAGCTTGGCGCGGACTCGAATTAGCGGATCATTGCGATCTTCTAACGGCTCGCCTTGCGCGTTTTCTAAAAACTCAGGGCGTTTACTTTTTAGATGCGCCACAATCACGGTGACCACCATGCCATTTGGCAATCTGATGTCGGCAATCAGCGGGGGACGATTAAATTGTTGATAAAGCCCAACATCAGGAACGTCTAACAACGCAATCGCAGGCATCTGCGTGAGCAATTGGGTGTTAATAATCTCAAAGCGCGATATCAAACCTACGCTCGGGGTACCAATTGCGCCTCGTCCTTGGGTTAATGGACTATCTGGCTGATTACTGGCTAATGGTACAGTGACATGATAGTCATTGAGACCGGCCGCACGACATAAGTCAATGAGTGCTTGCTCATCCCAAATTTCTTGGCAACCAATGATATCAGCTTGCAATTGCCGAAAGATGGGGGCAAGTGCATTAATCTTTTGTTGATATTGCTGCGGCGTATACACGTCTTGGTTTCGATAAAAAACCCGATTGGGCAATGCAAAGTTGAGTAAATTTGCCGTAGCGATAACAAATTGATTGTCCACTGTCATATCCTTAATGTTGAGTTACCAGTTATCCCTGCTTGCTTATACCAACATTGTCCAAAAAATTTCCTGACTTTCATCTTCATAACTCTCATCACTGTCAACACAGTGTCGAATTTTGGAGCATTATACATTTTTTTATTCAATTTCTACACAAAAAATCACTATTTTTAGCCAAAATTTGCTGATATTTTTAAGCAGGGTTTAAAAATTGGGTGCATAAAGTGCTTTTTTTTACTTAATCACCTTAATTGCTAACGAAAATCACTCTCGTGTCGAGTCTTTAAAAAATTTTTCATATAGTTAACTATTTGTTTTTAAATTATTTTTAGTTTTTTAGAGCTATATTAATGATTTTCTTGCTTTAATTTTGTTCGTTTAATAGTTGATTGATATAAAACTGCCAACGCTCCACGATGGCTTGGCGCTCAGACAATGCCATCTTAGGCTCAAAGATACGGTCTAACTGCCAACTTTCACCAATGCTAGTGTCATCATATAGTCCCACCGCTTGCCCTGCCAATAATGCCACCCCTTTTGCGGTACTCTCAGTGGTCGTTGGTCGCAGCACAGGGACATTGAGTATATCGGCTTGAAATTGCATTAAGATATTGTTATTGGCAGCGCCCCCATCCACGCGCAGTTCGTGCAGCGGCACAGGGCTATCTTTTTGCATGGCGATTAACACATCATAAGCTTGTAGCGCAATTGCTTCTAAGGCGGCTCTTGCGATATGCGCTTTGGTAGTACCACGTGTCAGCCCGATAAGTCTTGCGGTAGCATCTGCTCGCCAGTAAGGTGCACCAAGCCCGGTAAAGGCAGGAATCAGGGTCACCCCTTGGCTATCCGGTACTTTTGCTGCCAAGGTTTCAATGTCCTCACTGCGCGCTATCATACCTAAATTATCGCGTAACCACTGCACGATGGCACCTGCCATAAACACACTGCCTTCAAGCGCATATTGTGTTTGCGTGACGCTTGTTTTTTTATTTCGTTGTAAATTTTGTAAAGGTTTTAGCAAGTTGGGCAATTTACCTGAAGGTTCATGCCGGTTAGGTTGACGAGTGTGATTCGCCTCTGTGGTTTGCCAAGCGACAGTGGTGAGTAATTGCTGATGACTGACACAGGGCTTATCGCCGGTATTCATTAATAAAAAACAGCCGGTGCCATAGGTGGATTTTGCCATCCCTGCTCGGTTACAGCCCTGCCCATACAATGCCGCTTGCTGATCGCCTAGCACTGCCGTGACTGGGATTTGTTTGCCAAACATCCCTTGTTTGGTGACCCCAAAATCGCCATCCGATGGCTTGATGGTAGGTAACATGGTTTTGGGAATATCAAATAATTCCAATAACTCCTCAGACCAGTCGCCTGTTTGCAAAGACATCAGCATGGTGCGTGACGCATTGGTGATATCAATGCTATGCTCGCCTGTCATGTTAAACAATAGCCAACTATCCACAGTACCAAAAGCCAACTCACCTGCTAGCGCTTGCTGGCGAAGCTTAGGGTTTTGGTTTAACAGCCATACGATTTTGCTGGCACTAAAATACGGATCTATACGTAGTCCGGTAATTTGCTGGATTTTGGCGTCAAAGCCTTTATCACGCCAGTCTCTGCACCACTGATGGGTACGTCTATCTTGCCAGACAATGGCGGGTGCGACAGGCTTACCCGTCTTTTTATGCCAAATTATGGTGGTCTCACGTTGGTTGGTGATACCGATGGCTGAAATATCTGTCGCCAATAATCCTGCTTTGGCAATCACTTCTTGGGCAGTACTAATTTGGGTTTGCCAGATGTCATTGGCATTTTGCTCGATAAACCCGGCTTTTGGGGTGATGATACTCAGCGGCTTTTGGGCAATGGCGATGGGTGTTAATTGGTTATCAAAGATGATACTGCGGCTTGAGGTAGTGCCCTGATCCAGCGCTAAAATAAATCCGTTTTCTGTTTTAGCCATGTTGTTGTCTCAAACGATTGTGTTAAGCGTCAATATGTTATCTTAGCAAATACTTGCCCATCAACTTTTATATTACTGCGGCTGAAACCTTAAGGCAACGATTCGCGAAAAAATAGCCATTGATTTTATCAACAAAAAACCACATCATACTGATACTTTATTACCACTTACCAAAACCTATCTGTTAACTATAAGTGACCCTAAACCTTAGATTTCAGACTTCAAACCTTAGACCCTAAGCACTGTCACTCTAACTGTCACTGTCATTGTTTATCTTTTCCACTACCGCTTTTTAATGCGTTGATGAAACTTGTTTTATGAAAAATACCCTTGCAAAATCTGTTCGTACTACCGCTGTGACCTCAAAATCCGCCGCTATCATTACCGACACCATCAAATCTGACAATTTACAACCTGTTGCAATCTCGCAGTTGCGCCGTTATACCGACCCAGCGACCTTGCCAAAAGATAGCGACCATACCAAAACGCTTGAGATTGGCTTTGGGCAAGAGCGCGCCTGTAAAGCGATTGCCACTGCGCTTGATATCAATGCCAATGGTTATCATATCTTTGCTGCAGGTGAAAACGGACTGGGCAAACGCACCTTAATCACTCGCCTGCTACAAGCACACGCCAAACAAAAACCCACACCCAATGACTGGGTATATGTGCATAATTTTGTTGATGCGCGTACCCCGATTGCACTTGACCTGCCTGCCGGCATGGGCAAGCAATTAGCGGAAGATGTCAAAACCTTTTGGCTAACCACCAAACGTCAGCTCAATCAGCGTTTTCGCAGTGAGCACTATCAAAGTAAAGTAGAAGCCATAAAGAATGAAATTAGCCTTCGTGAAGAACAGGTCTATCATGCGCTGCATGAAGAAGGCAAACAATATTCACTTGCATTGGCGCTGCGACCTTCGGACAATAAACCGATTTTTATCAAATCTGATTTTAGTGACAACCGAGCCGATGGCAATGACAATGACAGTTACAATGATATCGAGCCAAGCGATGGTTATTTATCAATCAAACCTGCTAATAAATTGGGTCGCCAAAAATCCAGCGGTAAAGCACCAGTTTTACCACTTAAAGCCAATCAAACCTCTAGCACCACTAATAATACCTCAAGCGCAACCAATCAAGCCAGCTTTGGCTTAACCCCAAAATCGCCATATGTGGCCAATTATCAAGATAAGAACCACATGCAAAAACGCTTGAGCCAACTGACCGTTGAGCTTGAGCAAATTGAAGATGAAGCCAATCAGACCCTACAAGCGCTACACCACTCATTGACTCGGCGTACCTTAAAACCATTGATTGAGCCGTTATTTGACAAGTATCAAGCCTTACCAAAGGTTCGTAAGTATTTGCAAGACGTGCATGACGATATCGTCAATCATGTAGAACGAATCATCAATGAAGATGATGAAGAGTTTTTGCCCAGCCATTTCTCGCCATTACCAGCGCGCTATTTTGTCAATGTGATTGCCAGCCATGCGCCCGATCAAGGCGCACCTATTGTGTTTGAAGACTTACCCACCCATTTAAATTTACTCGGTCATGTCGAGCAAATTACCCATTTGGGCACCGTGTCAACTGATGTCAGTCTAATTCGCGCCGGTTCACTGCATCGTGCGAATGGCGGTTATTTGGTGCTTGAAGCAACTAATTTGCTTGAATATCCGTATGCGTGGCAAGGTCTCAAACGCGCGCTGCAAAGCCGCCAAATCAAGATGTCGAGCCTTGAGCAAATGCTGACACTGACCGGCAGTATCAGCCTTGAGCCACAACCGATTAAGCTTGATGTCAAAGTCATTTTACTCGGTGAGCCAGACTTGTATTATGACCTGCTAGATTTTGAGCCTGAATTTAATGCCGTATTCAAAATCCGTGCAGATTTTCATGATCGCGTGGTACGCAGTCACGCCAACGAACAAGCGATGACCGCCAAAATTGCCGACATGATAAGCAAATACCAATTACTAACATTTGATAACACCGCGTTAGCATGTTTATTAGATTATCTCAGCGAGCAAGCGGAAGACCAGCATGAGTTAAGCCTACATGGGGATAGATTGGCGCAGCTCTTACTAGAAGCCAATCGCCATGCGGTCATCAATCAATCAGAGCTTAGCCCTGAAAACACAGTAACCGCTAGCCATGTCCGCCAAGCCATTGATGATATTCGCCACCGCTCGGGTTATTTACGACAATTGTTCTGGCAAGAACTAGAAAAAGGGCAACAGCTGATTAGCACCCAAGGCAAAGCGATTGGTCAAATCAATGCGCTGACGGTCATCAGCTACGCAGATAGTGAATTTGGTATGCCTGCGCGGTTGACAGCGTCAGTGCATCACAGTGCCGCGCACGCCGATATTGTTGATATCGAGCGCGATGTGGATTTAGGCGGCTCTATCCATGCCAAAGGCGTGCTGATTATGAGCAGTTACCTAAAAGCACTGTTTGCAGAAGACCACACGCTTAACTTTACTGCATCGCTGGCTTTTGAACAAAGTTATGGCGGTATCGATGGCGATAGCGCGACAGTAGCCGAAACCTGCGCACTATTATCTGCCCTATCGCAAACCCCGATTAATCAAAGCTTGGCGGTGACTGGCTCGATGAACCAATTTGGTCAAGTCCAAGCGGTCGGCGGCGTCAATGCCAAAATTGCCGGGTTTTATGATGCGTGTGTCGAGCAAGGTTTGACGGGTAAACAAGGGGTGATTGTACCCAAAGCCAATTTGGCGCAATTGATGCTGCGTCAAGATATCATCGATAGCGTGACGGCAGGTAAATTTACCATCTATGCCGTAGAGCATGTCAATGAAGCCATGTATCTATTGACGGGTCTAGCGCCGGATGAGATGACCAAAAAAGGCAAGTATCGTAAAAATACCGTTTATGGTCGTATTTATGAACGCTTAGAAACTTGGGAAGAAAAAGATGCAGATGATAAAGAATAACGCCTCATTGGGTTATTGTTTATCGCTGATAACTTGCTTGCTCTATATCAAGCAATGTTTGCTTAATCTCAATCCCACCGGTATAACCGCCCAATTTGCCATCGCTGGCAATCACGCGATGGCAAGGAATAATGAGACTTAGTGGGTTGCGGCCATTGGCCTGCGCGACTGCGCGAAAGCTTTTGGGACTATCTACTTGTAGCGCAAGCTGTGCATAGCTGATTGTTTGACCGTAAGGGATTTGTCGTAATGCTTGCCATACTTTTTGCTGAAAGGGTGTGCCTGTGGATAAATCTAAGGGAATATCAAAAACTTGTCGCTGTCCATTAATATATTCGTCAAGTTGACTGATGGTATTTCGTAAGACTTTGGCATCGTCATCTACTGAGTCAGCCAAATCTTTGCTTTGTATATAGTGCGCTTGTGCAGTTAATTGTTGTAGGATTTTTTGGGTTTGCCAATCAAGCGCGATAAGACAACCCTTATGTGCGACAAGGGTAATTGTTGGTAATTTGATTGATAGTTGGTAGTTTGTGGTAAGCATTTTATAAGACAAATTTATCTAGAAGTGATTTAAGAATTTTCTGCATTTTATAACTTTCTTCAATCAAAAATTCATTTGCACCCCGCCATTCAGACTTGTCTGAATATCCAACTGCTTCGTTTGTGATAATTATAAAACTATATACAGTTTCAGGACAACGCTCCCAATTAACAGGATATTGAAATTTTGATTCGATTTCTTCTTTATGCTGATATAAATAGTCGAATATTTTTAAAGTGTCTTCTTTATTATTACCTTTTATTTCAACTCTAATTTTTACAGATTCCTTTGTAATTACAACACTTATTCCGACACCATTTCCTAATTTAGTACCTAACCAATTATCTTTACTTGGTGTCCTATTAGCATATAAATTTTCAGCATTTGATAAAGTCGCATTGATAAATTGCGACCAAAAACTTATTAGTACGCTTTGTTTATTATTTTTGATTTGAATGTCTTCTTGTTTTTTCTCCGCAATATCTATCATAAAGCTTTCAACTTCGGGTACAGGAATAATTTGCTGAGTATCAAAGAAAAAGTCATTATTAAATTTAAAAAGTTGGCATTTTATACAACGGATATTAATACCAAAATTCATCAGCCATAATACAGCTGATGTTACTTCTTGACGGAATTCAGCAGCGACTAAAATGATTCGTTGCGAAGTTTCATTGGGATTTAATCCAATATCATCTTCTGTGCTATCACTAAGAAATTCATTTATTTTTTGTTTAGCGCTTGCAATATAATCATCAGAGTTTTGGCTATCATATTTTCTAAGATAGTCAGCAAAAATATTTATGATTTTCTCATCTGTAAGTCGAGAGCAATAAGATGCATATTTCACAGACTGCCATACAACATCTTTACCAGAACTATCCGTTTTATTTTCAATAATGACTAAATTACCACTTTTATCTAACGCCAATAAATCTAATCTTTCAGACGTATTGTCAAACCCGTTAAATTCTTTTTGAATAATTAATAATGGCTCGCCAAGACATTCTGGATTGCTCACAATCCATTCTTGCAAATCTTGGCGCTCTCTAAAACCCACTTCACTAAATTGAATTTTATCAATATTAGTCATCTGCTTATTAGCAATATTTAAGTGATACATGAGTTATTCGTCTTTTTCAAATAGCGCTTTGACAAAATCATCGGCTTGAAATGGGCGCAAATCATCAATTTTTTCACCCACACCAATAAAACGAATCGGCACATTGGTATTTTCAGCGATATTAAATACCACGCCGCCTTTTGCCGTGCCATCTAATTTGGTGACGGTCACGCCTGTCAGTGGCACTGCTTCATTGAAGATTTCTACTTGATTTAGGGCATTTTGTCCTGTACCGGCGTCGAGCACAATCATGGATTCATGCGGCGCTGTCGGATCGGCTTTTTGCATGACGCGAATCACTTTTTTTAGCTCTTCCATCAAATGGGTTTTATTTTGTAGACGCCCTGCAGTATCGGCAATCAGCACGTCAATGCCACGGGCTTTGGCAGATTGAATGGCATCAAAAATCACCGAGGCACTGTCTGAACCATGACCTTGGGCGACAACAGGGATATTATTGCGCTCCCCCCAAACTTGCAATTGCTCGGTGGCTGCCGCACGAAACGTATCGCCCGCTGCTAACATCACTGATTTGCCTTCACCTTGCAGACGTTTGGCAAGTTTACCGATGGTGGTGGTTTTACCCACGCCATTGACCCCCACGACCAAGATAACAAACGGTTTTGTGCTAGCATCCACCACCAGTGGCGCAACTTTGGGTGTCAAGATATCGGTGAGTTCTTTTTGCAGCGCTTTATACAGTGAATGAGAATAAATCAAATCACCGCGGGCAGTGGCTTCGGTCAAGTTTTTGATAATGCGATTGGTGGCATTCACACCGATGTCGGCGACCAACAGTTGGTCTTCGACTTCTTCTAGTAGTTCATCATCAATCTCTTTACCACCAATCAAAATATTGGTTAAGCCTTCGGTCAAGTTTTTACGACTTTTTGACAAGCCTTGCTTCATGCGGCTAAACCAGCCACCTTTTTGTTCAGGTTCTGCGGTTGGCTCAGCCGTATTGGCAGATGGCTGTTGTGTGGGTGCAGGTGTTTGCAGCGTTGACGTTTGGGCGGCTTCAGCGATACGCGGCGTTTCAATAATTGGCACATCTTGCACAGGCAGATTGGGCATCGTAGCATCATCAAAATTAGTCGGTTGGTTATTAAAATTAATTACCACCTTATTAGAAGCATTGTTATTAAATTGGTTGCTACTCATATCATCGCCTATGGTTAAATTTGTCATTAAAATATTGAGATGTATAAAATTATAACAGTGTTTGTTCGCAGTTTGAAATAAACATGCTGTCAATCCCTTACACTCAGATTAATCATGGTCTTGCAAAAAACTATCCGTTCACAGCTTGTTGCGCTAAAAATTTGCAGGTGGTATTTATTCAGATTTAATCGTGCAATGGGCTTTCAAATAGCAATCAATGCCAACATCCGTTATCATGGTTTATCTTTTATAATGCCTGCAAACCCCATTGCCCCACAATCAAAAAAACCAGATTAAAAGTTAAAGAGAAACTATGTTAAATCAAAAACCTGTGTCAAAACCCACATTTTTTAACCTTACCCTCCTCGCTGCCGCCTTGACCTATACGCTCTGTGTATCAGGTTGCAGCACTGCGCAGACCATCGCAGCCAAAACCATGCCGACTAAAACTACCCCGACTTTAGCCAATACGCCTATTAACGCGCATCCAACTGCTAACGCGGTAACTGACACAACCCAGCAAACGCCGAGCCCCACAGATTTTGACAGCGCTAGGGCAGCAACGCGCCATGAATATACGCTGGATAATGGATTAAAGGTGATAATCAAAGAAGATCACCGCTCTCCTGTGGTGATAAGCCAAGTATGGTATCGCGTGGGTGCTGCGGATGAACCCACTAACTTAGGCGGTATGTCACATTTGCTTGAGCATATGATGTTTAAGGGAACAAAAAACGTGTCCTCAGTAGATTTTGAACGCCTTATTGCCAAATTTGGCGGTAGCAATAATGCCTTTACCAGCTATGACTACACCGCATATTATGAAATTTTCCCTGCCAATCGCTTAGCGCTCGCCCTAGAGCTTGAAGCCGATCGGATGACCCATTTACAGCTAAAGGACAGCGACTTTACCGCTGAGCGCCAAGTGGTGATGGAAGAGCGCCGCCAGCGAACCGATGATAACCCAAACGCCCGCGCCTATGAGCAATTTAGCAAAATGGCTTACCCCAATAGCCCAAAAGGAGAATCGGTCATTGGTCCCATGGCAGAAATCGAATCCATTAGGTTAAACGACCTAACCGATTGGTATAAAACATGGTATGCACCCAACAATGCGACCTTAGTAATCGTGGGCGATGTCAATCCCACAAACGCCATCAATGAAGTCAAAAAATACTTTGCCGATAAAAAACCGCAAACCCTGCCAACGCGCCCCAGTGTGATACAGCCAGGGTTTCGTGGTTATCAAGAAAAAACCACCCAATTGCCGGTACAGGTGCCTATGGTCATGATGGCGTTTAATGTGCCAACACTTACCACAGCAAAAGACCCCAAAACTGCCTATAGTCTATCGCTGCTAGCCGATGTGCTCGATGGCGGTCTATCTGCGCGCCTAGAAAAACGCCTAGTACGGGAAAAACAGCTACTAGCGTCAGTCGGTAGTGGTTACAGCGCCTTTAGTCGGGGCGATGGGCTATTTTTAATCCAAGCCACCCCACGAGATGGCGTTACGCTTGCCCAAGCCAAACAAGCAATCATTGCTGAGATTGACGCGCTCAAAACCCAACCGATTGCACAAAGTGAACTGACCCGTGCCAAAACCAACACCATGACCAGCTTGATTTATAGCCAAGATAGTATCAGTGGACAGGCGCAGATGATTGGCAGTCTAAACAGCATTGGGCTTGATGATCGGATGGTGTTTAACCTACCCAAAATCTTAGATAGCATCACAGAAAGTGACTTACACGCTGCTGCTAGCAAATATTTGGTTAACAACAATTTAACCGTGCTCAATGTGGTAAAAGAAAATAAACCCAATAAATAACTATAAAACCAGTAACTTAACTTATCCTGACTTAAGTTGCGCTCACTTGACTTACCTTCATTGCTGTCAGACCATCCTTAGAATGTTGAGAAAAAAAATGAAAACACGCTTAGCTAAAATCTTATTACTAATGACTACCATTGCCACGCAAGCGGGCCATGCAGAACCTGCCACTCATAGCGACGCTCACAGTAGTGGCAATATTGACCCCAATGCACCCATTGCCGCTTTAGACAAATTAACCAGTCTAAAAACCACACCACCGTTAAAAGTGACATTACCAAATATCATCCACTTTACAACGGATTCGGGTACCCCAGTCGCTTTGGTACAAACCCATCATTTACCGATTGTGGATGTCAGTGTGTATTTTAATGCAGGCTCAGCTCGTGATGAAGCCATTAAAAAAGGCGGTTTTGGGATTGCCAGCCTGACCGCGAGTATGCTCGATCAGGGCACACGCCATAAAAGCGAAGATGAGATTGCCGAAACCAGTGAGCAGCTTGGGATTGATTTATCTGCCCGTGCTTATAAAGACATGTTTATTGTGAGTTTGCGCAGTCTATCTGATGAAGCGCGTTTATCCCCTGCGCTTGGTTTAATGAGCGATATGATGACCCAGCCTACGTTTCCAAACAAAAATTTTGAACGTACCAAAGCCCAGTATCTAATCAGCCTGCAACAGGCCAAAGAAGACCCCGATAGCATCGCAAGCAACGCCTTTGCTGCGGCGCTTTATGGCAATCATCCCTATGCCCACCCCACCCAAGGCACGGAAGAGAGCATTGCCAAAATCAATGCCACCGATCTCAAAGCTTTTGGCCAGCAGTTTTTGGTGGCGAAGAACGCGAATATTGCTATTACAGGCGATATCAGTCTTGAGCGCGCGCGGGCGCTTGCCAATCAGCTAACCGCTCAAATGCCTGTTGGCACAGCTGCCCCAAAGCTTGCCGATGCCAAGCCTTTGAACGCCGCTAAAACGATTCATATTCCATTTGACAGCACCCAAACCACCGTATTGATGGGGCAATTGGGTCAAAAACGCGTGGCGGATACCTTAGGCTTGCAGCATCAAACCAACTTTGCCATTGCCGATGAAATCGTCGGGGGCGGCAACTTTCAAGCCAGATTGATGGAAGATATCCGTAAAAAACGCGGGCTCACCTATGGCATTTATAGCAGCACCACGCCGATGCTTGCCCAAGGTAGCTATACCGTTAGCTTTTCTACCCGTAACCAAAAGTCGCAAGAAGCAATTGAGGCGACCAAGCAAGTCATCAAAAATACGCTAGAAAAAGGGGTAACGCCAAACGAATTGGCTTTAACCAAAGACAGTCTAATCAACAGTTTCCCAACTAGCTTTGCTAGCAATGCCGCCATGAATTCCACGATTGGTATGATGGGGTTTTATCAGCTGCCAGATAGTTACTTGACCGATTACGTGATGCGCGTACAGCGCGCCGACCTTAACGCTGTCAATCAAAGCTATAAAGACCTCATTGACCCTAACAAGTTTTTGATTGTGACGGTTGGCAGCGCCACGCCAAACACAACAACCGCAACAAAAATCGCTAAATAGCCAATGTTAACAGCTTAACAGTTGCGACAGGGTTAAAAACGGCAGGGTGATGAGCTTGAACTATGGCTTGCGCCCCATTTTCGAAAGCCTTGCGTATCGAGATGCACCGAGCCTGTCGGATACAAACCGAGTCCAAAATTATAGCTTTGCCCGTTGGACTGCCAAAACTGGCAAAGCCCATCAAAGGTGCTTTCTATTGCCCATTTGTTGGCTTCGTTTTCAGGTATCCAAATATCAATCGCGCCATTGGTCATGTGCTTACTCTCCCCCGCGCCGCCCGCACAATCATTCAATGCAGGGTTTCGATACACGGAGCGTATCACTGTCGAATACGGCAAGTAACCTTGTTTTTGCAGTTGCTGCAGCATTTGTAGGGTGGGCACGATATTTTGCCATAGTGACGCAGGCGGTACTTCATACGGCTCAAAACCGCAGCGCCGTGCATCTCTGGCACTCGTGATTAACTGATCCATCGGCGGAATGGTGCCTAATTGGCTTTGCAAGTAATTTTGATACGCCAACACTTCTGATTGCTGATAACTGTGGCTAGCTAACCAATCCTTAAAATCTGCATCATTGGTATAGACAACGTTACTATTGTATCGTGTGCTATTTTTGAGTGCGCCATAATCTGTTGTAGGTCGGCTTGTGTTTTGACGGTTTAGAATAAGACCGCGCATATTGTCAGTCTGCGTGACAGTAGGATTTTTAGGGTCTGGCTGGGTTTGACGAACGATGGTCGTAGTAGGTTTTCGATTATCGACGGGTGTGACGGGATGATTACAGGCGATAAGCAATGTCATTATCATCCCTGAGCCAACAATGCCTGTTAAAATCTTGGTTTTGGTATTCTGAGTCTTGGTAGTGTTGATATTCTGGGTATTGGCACTTTTGGCATTGGCATACTGGGCGGTTTGCGCGTTGTCTTCGATAATGGTTGGTTTATTTTTGGTCTTGTTTTGATGTGTCATGGATTGCCTATTCACGTTTCGTCAAAATGGAAAAACACCACGGACTGATGAGCAACTGTCAAAAAAGTAGGCTTGATATACTTAGCTAATCATGCCTACTTGATAATTATTTTCACTTAACTTTTACTTGATAGTTATGTTCACTACATAATTAAGACATAATTAAGCTTAATTGATAGCTCACTTAATATAGTGACTTATTTCTATGAAACAAGTGTTATAAACTATTACATTATTAAGACTACCAAAATCACATTAAGCCATATAAACTATTGAGCCTATTTTTGTGTCTTTTTACAGACTTATTGTCACCGGGTTAATTTGATGTTTGGTGTGTATGGTAGATAAGATTGGACAGTACCGTTTTTCTAGGCAAGCTCATCACTTTGGTAATGACAGTCTACCCTCCTTTTGGCAGCGCGTGCATTTAGACCCTTGGTTATTGATGCTATTGTTTGTCACAGCTTTGTTTGGTTTAGCCATTTTATATAGTGCCTCTACTCAAGACATGGGAATGGTCATCCGTCAAACCATTAGTTTTACCATCGCGTTTGTGGTGATGATTGTCATGGCGCAAATCCCGCCCAGTCTTTACCGTGATTTTACCCCGTTTTTTTATGTGGGTGGTGTGGCGTTACTGATACTGGTCAAAATTATTGGTGAGGTGCGACTGGGTGCGCAGCGCTGGATTGGTATTCCTGGGTTTGGTAGTGTCCAGCCGTCAGAGTTTATGAAGCTTGGCATGCCGATGCTCACTGCTTGGTTTTTATCCAAACGCGACTTGCCGCCAAGTTTATCGACAGTGCTTATCACGCTGGTGGCGATTGGTATTCCAGTGCTGCTAATTGCTGAGCAGCCCGACTTGGGCACCTCTTTATTGGTGGCGTCTAGTGGCTTATTTGTGCTGTTTTTGTCGGGTTTACCTTGGTGGATGATTGGCTCTGCGGTGGCGCTGTTTATTCCCTTTGTTTTTGTGGCTTGGGAATACCTGTTACACGACTACCAGCGCAAACGCGTCCTAACTTTGCTAGACCCTGAAAGCGATGCCTTGGGGGCTGGATGGAATATCATGCAGTCAAAAACCGCGATTGGCTCAGGGGGGCTCACAGGTAAAGGCTACTTGCAAGGCACACAATCTCATCTACATTTTTTACCCGAAGGCCACACCGATTTTATCATTGCGGCTTTTTCTGAAGAGTTTGGCTTAATTGGTGTCAGTTTACTGATGTTCCTGTATTTTTGTATTCTATGCCGCGCCTTATTTATTGCTTACTCCAATACTGCTGTCTATAGCAAATTACTCTCGGGCGCGATTGCCATGTCATTTTTTGTGTATGTGTTTGTAAATGCCGGCATGGTAGCAGGTATTTTGCCAGTTGTCGGTGTTCCTTTGCCATTTATCAGCTACGGCGGTACTGCTTTAATTACTTTGATGGCAGGATTTGGTTTAGTGATGTCAATTGCCTCGCATAATGTTAAATAACCGTCACACTATTTTCGAAACTATTTTGTTTGTAAATAGATTATTTATAAACAATTATTTATGTAACTATTTATGTAAATAGGTATTTTTAAATGTAAAAAACGTAAAAAAGTTAGCATAAAAGATATCCTTTTTATGAGTAGTTTTAAACAATTATGACGGTAAAACTTAATAATTTTTACCGTTTATCTATTTTTTTATACCTTTTATCTAAATAAATCGTGATTTTAATCGCGTAATTGCTTATTGTGGGTCATCAAGATTGAACAATTACATACCGAAACAAAGTAAAATTTGTAAACTAATTGTTAAATCTCATAAATTTTCTTGGTGCCCTATAAGCGATTTGTATGCATGACATATAAAGTAAAGGCTTATTGGCTCCCAAATATAAGGCGCTCATTGTAAAGAGCGATTGTTCAGAGGTCATTATGTCAAAGCGTCAATCGAATTTAGCTAATGTAGCGACGTTACTTTGCTTTTGTGGCGTAACGGCGCTTAGCTCAACTACCCAAGCAGCCACGAGCAATTTAGATCACGTACTTAATGAGTTAACCCGCCAGCACAACAATGCATCAGACTTAGTCAAATCAGCCCGCCAACCTCGTAACCTTGCCTTAGACAGCCAACTTATCAGCCAAGACACTTCACAAGCTAGCAAAGATTCAGACGTGTTAGAGCGTCTTTCTGCCGTTGCATCCAATACGGTCAATCGCTTTAGCCAAACGGGTGTCGCCTCTTGGTATGGTCGTCAGTTTCAAGGTCGCAAAACTGCTAGCGGTGATACTTTTGATGCCAATTCGTTGACTGCGGCGCATCGCTCATTGCCAATGAACTGTTATATCAAAGTAACCAACAAATCAAACGGCAAAAGCGTTGTGGTAAAAGTCAATGACCGCGGTCCGTTTTCAAGCCATCGCGTCTTAGATTTATCGTATGCCGCCGCCAAACAAATTGGCTTAGCAAGCACGGGCACAGGCAACGTTGTTATTGAACGTGTAAGTGGTCTAAACTAATGTTAGCTGACTAGCAGCCTTTAGCTTAATATCAGTTTTTAGATGACTATCCGCCTATCAGCACAAAAAAAGCATGAAATTGATTCATGCTTTTTTAATTCCCTTAAAAATCTTACCGCGCCAAATACTTAGTCATATCTTCAATCCCATGCAAGGTCATCGGATACATATGACCTTGCATGATATCTTTGATTAAGCCGATGGTCTGGGTGTATTGCCAGTAGCTTGGTGTCTCAGGATTGAGCCATGCGACTTTATCAAAGTGGTTAGTGATACGTTTTAGCCACGCCTGTCCCGTATCTTGGCTCATATACTCAACGCTGCCGCCGACAGATAACAACTCATAAGGCGACATTGCCGCATCACCGACAAAAATCACCCGATAATCACTGCCGTATTTGTGTAGCACATCCAATGTGGGCACGGCACTGGCGTTACGGCGGGCATTTTCTGTCCAAACATACTCATACACGCAGTTATGAAAATAAAAGAATTCAAGCGTCTTAAACTCATTTTTGGCAGCGGCAAATAAGCGCTCACACGCTTCAATATAGCTATCCATGCTACCACCGATATCAAACAGCATGAGCACTTTGACACGATTACGGCGTTCGGGACGCAGCTGTACATCAAGCATCCCTTTTTGCGCGGTTTTCTTGATGGTTGAGCCAATATCAAGCTCATCAGCCGCCCCATCACGGGCGAATTTACGCAGTTTACGCAGTGCCATCTGCATGGAGCGGGTTTCTAACTGGTTATCCGTATCCAAATCGCGGTATTTGCGCTGCTCCCACACCTTGACCGCGCTGCGTTTTCGGCTTTCACCACCCACGCGGATACCTTCAGGATGGTCGCCATACGCCCCAAATGGCGATGAGCCGCCTGTACCGACCCATTTGTTACCGCCTTGGTGTCGCTCTTTTTGTTCTTTTAGCCGTTCCTCTAGTGCTTTCATGAGTGCTTCAAGCGAGCCATATTTTTTGAGTAGGCGCCGCTGGGCTTCGGTGAGATTGTTGGGGTCAAGTTTGAGTTCCAGCCATTCTTTAGGGATATTACCCAATTTTGCCATCAGCTCGTCAATGTCGAGTGTATCAATACCTTCAAAATAATCCGCCATGGCACGGTCAAATTTATCAAAGTATTTTTCGTCTTTGATCATACATAGGCGAATCAACTCGTAGAATTGTTCACGGTCGGCAAACACAATGCCTGATTCTAGCAAGGCATAAAGGTCTAGCAATTCACGGGTGGAAACTGGCACGCCATAAGTGCGTAAGGTGTAAAAAAGATTGATAAACACACCAATCCCCTATCGACTACGACGCAGCATAAAGCCCATACGTTCAAGTAAACTCAAGTCATTTTCATTCTTTAATAACGCCCCCGCCATGGGCGGTAAGCTATCGCTTGGATTTTTCAACCGCTCAATCGCATTTTGACTGCCCGCTTGTAAATCATCGGCCATCAGCAAACTAATCCAATCTATCAACTCAGAGGTAGATGGCGGTTTTTTTAAGCCTTTGACTTCTCGTAGACCGTAGAACACCTTGAGCGCTTCATCCACCAAGTCTGTTTGTAGATTGGGGAAATGCACATCCACAATTTCGCGCATGGTTGCTTGGTCAGGAAAATCAATATAATGAAAAAAGCAACGACGCAAGAAGGCATCAGGCAGTTCTTTTTCATTGTTTGACGTGATAATAACGACGGGACGATGATCGGCGGTAATCGTTTCGCCAGTTTCATACACATAAAACGACATTTTATCAAGCTCATGCAGCAAGTCGTTGGGGAACTCAATATCCGCTTTATCAATCTCATCAATGAGCAGCACCACACGCTCAGGACTGGTAAATGCTTGCCATAACTTGCCTGCCTTGATGTAGTTGGCAATATCATACACGCGGTCATCACCCAATTGACTATCCCGCAGGCGTGATACCGCATCGTACTCATACAAGCCCTGTTCGGCTTTGGTGGTTGATTTGATGTGCCAAGTTAAAAGCGGCATACCTAAACTTTTTGCCACTTCTTCAGCCAGTAGCGTTTTACCCGTGCCAGGTTCCCCTTTGATGAGTAACGGTTTTTGCAATTGAATCGCAGCGTTGACGGCAAGCTTTAGGCTGTCAGTGGCGATATAACTATCGGTGCTTTTAAAACTGCTTTGGGTGACGCTATTTTGGATAGCAGCATTTGGCTGATGGTCAGACATAAAAAAACCTATGATAATCGTCAAAAATGAGTTTCAGACTATCATAAGTTTTAGGGAAAGTTAAGCTATAAGTAAAAGGTTAAGCTTTAAAAGATTAAGCTATAAAAAGTTAAGCCGTAACAGCTTGTTGGCTTATCACTCTCATAACTTAGCGGCTAGGCTGGCTGATATTGGCGTTATTTAACGCATGTTTTTTGTTGGTTTTATCGATGCCCATTCGAAGAATTTGCCAAATAAAACCTAAAATACAGCCCACTGTAATGACAACCATAATTGGTAGCAACCCATTAAAGATAATTGCTGGATCTTTGAGTAAAACCCCATAAACCACTGAAATGCTCGCTGGGGCGATGTCAGGCGGTGTACCAAGGGAAGTGGTTGGCGTGAGCAAAATCGCAAATAGAATAATCCAACTCAAACCTGCAAGCGTTTTTGGCAAAATCCGTACCACTAAAATCCAAAGCAGTAATACCACAATGGAAAATCCCACATAGGCATATAGGGGTAATTTGTCTGGCGGCACACCTTGAACCAGCTGCGCCCACCAAATGATGATTTCGCCTAGCACATTACCGATTTGCTCGAGTGATAAAAATGCAAACATAATTTTGCCTTGCCAAAAATAGATAGATTATTTTAGCATGATTCAAATCATTTGGTTAAAATTTTGCTACTGCCACTTGTTCTGCTGCGCTTCTGCCATATTCAATTTTGCTTGGCGTAACAACACATCTTCAGGCGGCATTTGCACAAAATACCCTTGGCTTTGCAACTTTTCTAACACTTCTGCTTTATTGACTCGTGCAAGCTTTGGCGTATTCGCCAAATCCAAATGCATCACAAAGGTTTCGCGCCCAATCGCTTGGCGAAAATCCTTGGGCAACACTGACAACCAGTCACGAATCTCATCCGTGTCATTGGGATAATCTGGACGAGCAATGTACACATACAGGTCATCTTTTTTGCTAAATTTATAAATATCGCAATGCATCATACAACTCTATTATTACTGTAAAATTTAAAATGCCTCTATCATACCATAAAATAGTATGTTTGGAATTAAACCCCTTTTGCTATCAGCCCTGTGTACTATTAATCTAGGCATTTCACCTGTTAGCCCATAAAAAAAGAGCAACTAGGGCAATTGCTCTTTTGCGGATAAAAGCTACGGATAAATTTGCGCTTTATAAAGCTAATTAATGATGCTCAGTATCGGCAATCTGCGCTTGTGCCAACGCAGATAAGGCGGCTTTTAACATCGCTGATACGGTGCTTGAGCAAGTGCCGATACCTGAATAAATCTCACCTTCAATATTCAACTGTAAGTAAGCAACGGCATTGGCATCACTGTTGTTTTGGGTGAGCGGGCTTTGACTTTCCACCGTTAACGCATGCTCTGCATAGTTGATAACGTGAATATTTTTGTTCAATTTGGCAGAGATGGCATTGATAAAGGCAGACAACGGACCATTACCATTACCAACGACGTCTATGATATCATCCCCCATGCGCACAGAGCCTGTAAAGCTTACTGAGCCAGCGGTGTTCTTGATTTCATAATCTTGCAACGCCAAAGTAGATTGGTTCAAATAAGTGTTTTTAAACACGCTAATAACATCATCTGAGGTCAACTCTGTCTGGCGACTTTCAGCTTCTTGCTGAATGACACGGCTAAAGTCAATTTGCGTCCAGCGCGGCAAATGAAAACCAAAGTCACGTTGCAAGATATAAGCAACACCGCCTTTCCCTGACTGGCTATTGATACGCACGACATCCTGATAGCCGCGTCCGATATGAGCAGGGTCAATCGGCAAGTACGCCACATCCCATAAGCCTTGGGTGGTTTCGGCATTTTGCTCGTTATAATCTAGCGATTTTTTGATGGCATCTTGGTGCGAGCCACTAAAAGCGGTAAATACCAACTCGCCCACATAAGGATGGCGTGGATGAATCGGTAACTGATTGCACTCACTCACCACTTGGGCGATTTCGCTCATGTTACTAAAATCAAGCTGTGGGTCTACGCCTTGGCTATACATATTCATCGCCATGACCATGATGTCCATATTGCCTGTGCGCTCGCCATTACCAAAAAGCGTACCTTCAATACGGTCAGCGCCTGCCATCAAACCTAACTCACTGGCAGCCACAGCACAGCCACGGTCATTGTGGGTGTGAAGGCTCACAATCACATGCTCTCGCATGGGTAAGTTTTGGCAAAAATATTCAATCTGATCGGCATAGATATTGGGCGTTGAGCTTTCTACGGTTGATGGCAAGTTAAAGATTACTTTTTGACCTAAGTCCGGGCGCCAAACTTTACACACCTCATCACAGATTTTGACCGAAAAATCGACCTCGGTTTGCGAGAAACTTTCAGGGGAATATTCAAAAATCCATTCGGTTTCAGGGTATTCTTTCGCCAAATCACGCAATAATGTTGCACCTTCAACCGCAATCGCAATGATGTCATCATAATCTTTTTGATACACTTTTTCGCGCTGCACTTTTGAGGTTGAGTTATACACGTGGACGATGGCACGTTTGGCACCTTTTAGCGACTCAAAGGTACGGCGAATCAAATGTTCGCGTGCCTGCACCAATACTTGCAAGGTCACATCGTCGGGTACGTGTCCGCCTTCGATTAGTTTACGGGTAAAGTCATACTCCACCTGTGCCGCTGATGGAAAACCAATCTCAATTTCTTTGAAACCCACTTGCACCAACAAGTCAAAGAAGCGCATTTTTTGTTCAATGCTCATCGGCTCAATCAAAGCTTGGTTACCATCTCGCAAATCCACCGACGTCCATATGGGCGCTTTGGTGATCGTTTTATCGGGCCAAGTACGCTGGGTCATCTTTGGTGCAAACGCAAAGGGTTGGTATTTTTTATGATTAAAAGCCGCGTTTTTGGGTTGTATTGACATGCTAATTCTCCACATTTAATTTTACTTAAAATTCTATGATGAAATTATATCCATTTTTTTGTAGTTGAAGTAACTAAATTTTGCTATAAAAAACATAGAATTTGATATTTATGGCTACTATAATTATATTGTTTAGTTAAAATCACTAATTTTGAGAGTTTGCCATGACTTCATTAGATAAAATAGACAGACAAATTTTAGCGCTATTACGAGAAAATGCACGCATGAGTAACCTTGAATTGGCGGAAAGCGTAAACTTAAGCCCTACCCCCTGTGCGCGCAGAGTCAAGCAATTAGAGGATGCCGGTGTGATCACGGGTTATAGTGTCACCACCGACCCTAGAAAATTAGGCTATCAACTGTCAGTCTATATTGCCATTAGCATGGATAAACATACGGCAGAACGCTTTAGCAATTTTGAAAAAAAACTACGAGAATTTCCTGAAGTGGTCAGCTGTAGTATAGTGACAGGGCGCAGCGAAGACTATCTTATCAAAGCTTTGGTCAAAGATATGGCGCATTATGAAGAATTTTTATTGCATCGTCTAAACCGTATCGAAGGTATCGCACAAGTGCATACCAGTTTTGAATTACGGCAGGTATTTGAAAAATCAATCATCTGATTGGGTGTTAAAGCCTGTTCTAAACCCTGTTTTAAAAACCTATAAAAAAACGCACTATTTATTGGTATCGCTTATGATACCTAGCCAAACAATAAAAAGCCATTGATAACCAACGGCTTTTTTTATTGTCTAATCGCTACTTTTCCCATATTCCCGATGTGACTTTGGCTTTTATGGCGGGGTATTTATTGATGTTAAAAACAGGATGCTTAACACCTGATTTGATTTGAGCGGAATAATCTTTTGCCAAAATAAATACATATTTTGACAACAGAACGATACTGACAAGATTAATGTACGCCATAATCGCCATCATCAAATCCCCCATATCCCACACCATAGGCACTTCAGCCACAGAACCAAAATACACAAAGGCGAGCACTAACATACGAAATATATTTAAAATCATTGGATGATTCTTAAGATATTGCACATTGGTTTCGGCATAGGCGTAGTTGCCAATAATACTCGAAAAAGCGAACATGAACAGCACTACCGCTAGGAAAATTTGCGCCCATGAACCCACATGACTTTCTAACGCGGCTTGGGTCAATTGAATGCCTGTCAAATCAGCGGTGGGCAGTTTTGATAATAAAATAATAAACGCAGTACAAGAACAGACAATAATGGTATCCACAAAAACACCCAAACTTTGAATCAGTCCTTGTGTGGCGGGGTGAGGCACATCCGCAGCAGCAGCGGCATTGGGGGCAGAGCCTTGACCTGCTTCGTTAGAGTACAAACCCCGCTTAATCCCAAGCATCATCGACTGCGATACCAAACCGCCTAACGCCCCACCCGCTGCCGCATTAAAAGTAAAGGCATCGGTCAAAATCAAATTAAATACCTGTGGAATCATGGTGATATTGGTCACAATAATATACAACGCCATTAGCAGATACACCCCTGCCATCACAGGTACTAGCATTTCTGAAATGGTGGCAACGCGTTTTATCCCACCAAAAATAATCGGTGCAGAAATGATAACCAACAATATCGCTACCACATGTTTACCTGTTCCCCATGAAGCACAGGTATTATCGCCCGTACAACCGACGGCTGATTGTACCGCTTGGGCGATGGTATTGGCTTGAATGGCATTATATACCAAGCCAAAACACAAAATCAGACTCACTGCAAACGCCACACCTAGCCAACCTTGCCCTAAACCCTGACGGATATAGTAAGCAGGTCCACCCCGAAAATGCCCATTGGCATCTCGCACCTTAAATAATTGTGCCAATGACGACTCAGCAAACGCCGATGCCATCCCAATCAAAGCAATAAACCACATCCAAAATACCGCACCCGGTCCGCCAACACTCACGGCAATAGCAACTCCTGCGATATTCCCTGTACCGACACGACTCGCCAGTCCTGTCATAAACGCTTGAAACGATGAGATACTCTCACTATGCTCGTGATGTTCGGTGCTTCGACTAGCCAGCAAATTTTTGACACTATGTCCAAATAAACGAAATTGAACAAACCCTGTCATGACGGTGAAAAACACACCAATACAAATCAAAATCCACACCAACCAATCCCACATAGGTGAACTGATAAGATTGACACTACAATGAATGCTATCCATCACACTTGCTTGCGCCAAGCAAGCTAAATCTTTGTTATACATCAACAAATCTCGCCTCAAAAATTGATAGCGGATAGTATCAATAAAGCAAACTTTTGGCAATGATTCAGCAAAAAAAAACGACACCAAAAGTGTCGTTTTTCTACAGCTTACGCTAACAAATTAGAAACGGTAAGTTGCACCAATTTTAGCGATTGGATACCATTTTGAATAATTTGAATCATCCAAATCTTGTTGTAAGTCAGATTTTAATTGATTATTGTCGAATTTTGTAATTTCTTGACCATTGGCATCTAGAACTCGCGTGTTAGCATCAGTTACTTTTAAGCCACCCGTGTAAGCTGCACCAATTTCACCAAATACACCAAAGTTATTAGTGATATTAGGACGGAAACCAATAGTTAAGTATGGGTTCAAAGTGTTTTTATTTTCAGCTGAAGCTTCAATGTTACCATAGTAAGAGTTACCATTGATGTTAACTGGTTTAGTTTCAGTCGCTTGTTTTTTCAAGGTGATTTCGTTGTCACCAAAAATGGTTCCAACACCCACAGTAAACCAATTTCCAGCTGGACGTAAATTCACACCAATATATGGGTTGCTTGAATCTGTTTCTAAGTCATATTTAACATCTTCAATTTTGATGGTGTTTTTTAAATCACCAATATCACCGCCAGCCCAACCAACTACAAGCTCAGTCTTATCGTTTAGAGCCCAACCAAGATTAGCACCATAACCTAAAGTACCTACTTCGGCACTGATAGCGGCAGGATGTGTTACGGTATCAAAAAACGTTCTAGTACCAGAAACCAATTGAGTTGTTGTGTTTTTTACTACACCTGAGTTTGGATCGTAGGTGGTAGTAGATACGGCAACAGGCTGTGCAACAACTTGTTGGTCAACAACTACAGTTTCAGCAAAAGCAGAAGTTGCGATTAAAGCAGCAGGAATAGCAGCTAATTTCAAAACTTTCATATAAATCTCCTAAGGACAGGATAAAGTAAATTTATCATTTCTCTTAAAAATCTAAAAGACTTTCAAGCGATGAATGACATATAAAGAAAAAGTAAATTAGTTGACATATTTTGTTACGTTTCTCTTAGGTATATTAAAACGTAATTTTTCAGCAATGTCTTTTAATTTTGTATAACTTTTCTATATGTTTATGTAATTACATAGGATGAAGTGTAATATTTTATCAAAAATGTTGCTTTTTTAAAAGACTTAAGTTGATGTTGCAATTAAGAGAATGACTTTTATGTTAATTTTTTTTACAATACGCCTATCGAGAGATGCTGCAGCTTAAGGTTCGCTTAATTTATATTTGCTTGCCTGCGCTAGGCTCGTTTTTTGTATTTTAACCAAAATAAATACAAAATAAATAACGGCATCTGCGTTTTTACTTTAACTTTTTTTACTGGTTATTAAGGAGTGGACGCAGTGTCCCTGTCTATCAATTCTACCGATTCAAATTTTTCTGATTATAAAGTTGCCGATATTAGCCTTGCCGACTATGGTCGCAAAGAAATCAAACTGGCTGAAACTGAAATGCCTGCTTTGATGGGCTTACGCCAACGCTACCAAACCGTGCAGCCTTTAAAAGGCGCCAAGATTGTGGGCTGTATCCACATGACCATTCAAACAGCGGTATTGATTGAAACGCTCGTGGCGCTGGGTGCTGAAGTACGCTGGACTTCTTGTAATATTTTCTCAACCCAAGACCATGCCGCTGCCGCCATCGCAGCAGCCGGTATTCCTGTGTTTGCTTGGAAAGGCGAAACTGAGGAAGAATACGAATGGTGTCTTCGCCAGCAGATTTTTGAAGGCGGTGAAGCCACGGGCAAGCTATGGGATGCCAATATTATTTTAGATGATGGCGGTGACTTGACGGCGCTGATTCATAACGACTACCCGCAAATGCTCGACAACATTCACGGTATCTCAGAAGAGACAACAACAGGGGTACATCGTCTAATTGAAATGCTCAATGCAGGCACCCTAAAAGTACCCGCCATTAATGTCAATGACGCAGTGACCAAATCAAAAAATGACAACAAATATGGCTGTCGTCATAGTCTAAACGATGCCATCAAACGTGGTACCGATATGCTTTTGGCGGGTCGTCGTGCGCTTGTTATCGGTTATGGCGATGTGGGTAAAGGTTCGGCTCAAAGCCTACGTCAAGAAGGCATGGTAGTACGAGTGACGGAAGCCGATCCAATTTGTGGTATGCAAGCTTGTATGGATGGCTATGAATTAGTTTCGCCATTTGTGGAAGGTGACCCTGCCAAAGGCGTCAACAAAACCCTTATGCAAGATACTGACTTGGTGGTCACTACCACTGGTAATTACCATGTCTGTAATAGCGATATGTTAAAAGCATTAAAAGCCACCGCAGTGGTTTGTAATATTGGTCACTTTGATACTGAGATTGATACCCAGTTTATGCGTGACAACTGGAAATGGGTGGAAGTGAAGCCTCAAGTACACCAAGTCTATCGATCAGAAGATGAAAACGATTACTTGCTTTTATTGTCGGAAGGTCGTTTGGTCAATTTGGGTAATGCCACAGGTCACCCATCACGTATTATGGATGGTTCTTTTGCTAACCAAGTATTGGCACAAATGCACTTATTCAAAGAAAAATTTGCTGATTTGCCTGCGGACAAAAAAGCGGACAATTTATATGTCAAAGTATTGCCGAAAAAACTCGATGAAGAAGTGGCAGCAGCCATGGTCGCAGGCTTTAATGGGGTACTGACTAAATTGACGCAGCAACAAGCCGATTATATCGGTGTGCCAATTGAAGGTCCGTTCAAACCTGATAGCTATAAATACTAATAGCTATAACTACTATTTGTTAAAGGTTCAATCAAAGCCATGCCAATGGACATGGCTTTTTTTATGCAGTTTAACTCAATATTTATGCCAAAAAATTCAATTTTTTTACTGTTTTACCCGTTATAATGGTGGTATTTTTTATCATTTTGGATACTTTCATGACCACCATGACAACGCCGTTTTCTTTTGAATTTTTTCCCACCAAGACCGATGACGGTCAAACCAAATTATTGGCAACCTTTGATGAATTAAATGCTTTAAAACCTCAATATTTTAGCGTGACTTATGGCGCAGGTGGGTCAACCCGTGAGCGCACCTTAGGTATCGTTAAGGCACTGAGTGAAAAAAGTGATACGCCTATCACCCCGCATTTATCCTGTATTGGCGATGATAAAGCCAAAATTGGCGAGTTATTGGATTATTATAAATCGTTAGGTATTAATCGCTTGGTGGCGCTGCGCGGTGATTTGCCATCGGGTATGGTGGGTCTTGGCGAGCTGCCGTTTGCTGTCGATTTGGTTAAATACATACGTGAGCATAGCGGTGATTATTTTCGTATCAAAGTGGCTGCATATCCAGAAATGCACCCGCAAGCCAAAAGCTTTGATGCCGATATCCAAAACTTGCTCAATAAATACCGCGCAGGTGCGACTGAAGCGATTACCCAGTTTTTCTACAACGCTGACAGCTATCTATATCTGCGTGATGCCCTTGCCAAAAAAGGGGTGACACAAGATGAGTTTCCAATTATCGCAGGCATTATGCCCATCACCAATGCGTCAAATTTGATTCGGTTTGCCGATGGCTGTGGGGCAGATATTCCACGTTTTATCCGTAAACAGCTTGCAGACTATGGCGATGACAAAAAAGCCATTCGTCAATTTGGGTTTGAAGTGATGGTCAATCTCTGTGAGCGTTTGATTGCCGAAGGCGTGCCGTCAATGCATTTTTACAGCATGAACCAAGTCAATCCAAATAAACAATTGATTGAAGCGCTTGGATTGGTTTAATTGCGGATAGAACTTACCCACTATCTGACAGTAAACAAAAAATGAGCATGACGATGTTAAACTGTCTGTTTACCATCGTAAAATTGGGGCATCGCAAAATAACGCTTATCTTAAACAGCTTATCTGGAATAGTTTATCTTGAGCAGCTACTGTTCGATAAAATTTTATCGTGCGATTGCCCTGATGGTCGGATGCTTACCTAGTTAAATGTCGTCATGCGTTAGGTTTGCGCCAGTATTTTAACTTTGAAGTGTGACCAATCCCCACATTAAAGGTGTTGGTAGGATCTAGCTTTCGATAAAAATTGGCTAATGCTGGCTTAGCAACATATAAATGACCCACATTGTGTTCTGCGGGGTATTCTGCTCTACGCTCATCTAGCAGCTGCCACATCTGATGTTCAATATCCAGTGGATTAGTGCCTTTTTTGACGATGTAATCTTGGTGAAATACATGACAAAAAAAGTGCCCATAATATAATTTATGTAACATATGTTGTTCTAGATCTGCGGGGATTTTTTCCACCCATTCTCTATCATTACGTCGTAACGCAATATCCAATGCCACAATATCCTCAACCTCTGCTCGATGGGTATCACGATATCGTATCGCCGCTCCGGCAACAGCAAAACGGTGTAAGAAAGCTTTGCGACCTTCTTCCTCCGTACAGGCAAAATACGAGCCAGTAGAATGAACGGCAAAATACTCATTTAAAAACTGCTGTGTCTGTTCTGCGCTTTGCTCGTCCACTCGTAGAATCAAGTGATGCTCAAAACGCTGATGAAATGCTAGCATGCGCTGCGGTAAATGACTAGGTAAGAAAAAGGTGATAGCTTGTAAAATTTGATCAGTTAACCCTCGTATCTTGATTTTTTCCAACCACCCATCAACGCGATCTTTGAGGGCTAATGCTCTGGGTATATTCACCGTGCCAAAACGTTCAATAAACAAGAAAGTGTCTTTGCCATACTTTGCGCCAATACTAAAGGCATCCCGATGAATATATTCTCCAGCAATCGGCAAGCTGGGTAACGATGTCAGCAAATAACGACGTATTGCTGTTAAGTCATCATGGTCATTTGAGCCGATATAAAAAACCTTACTCTCAACTTTTTCAAAGGTATCGAGTCGCACCGCAAACACACAGACTTTACCCGCTGACCCCGATGCTTCATATAACCGTGTCGGATCGGCATTAAATCTAGCAGGACTATCTGCATCGACTTGCTTAACGTCATGCGCGTAACGATTGTCTGATGCCAGCTGGCTAGTTTGGGTGGTTACCTGACCGGTTTCATAGTCTTGTTTTTGCAGTCTGGTGAGTATCTCTTCAGCCGTGTTGCCTAAATCAATACCTAGATGATTAATCAATTCTAACTCACCCGATTCATTGACACGGGCATACAACGCCATTTCAGTATAAGCAGGTCCACGACGTACCAGCGCGCCGCCTGAATTGTTGCACACGCCACCTAAAACTGAAGCGCCAATACATGATGACCCAATCACGGAATGCGGTTCACGATTATAAGGCTTTAAAGTACGCTCAAGATTATCCAAAGTTGCGCCTGGTAAACACACGACTTGTTTGCCATCTAAAATCACTTGAATACCTTGTAGACGCCGAGTACTCATAATGATGACTGGACGATCATATTCATCACCATAAGGTGTAGAGCCGCCTGTCAGTCCTGTATTGGCAGCTTGCATAATTACCACACAATCTGCCTCAATAATTGTTTGTAGTGCCTGCCATTGTTCAAGTAAGGTGCCGGGACATACCACAGCCAACACTTTTCCCTCACCAAAACGTATGCCTTGTCGATAATGACGGGTATCTTGTTCATCGATGAGTACATGAGACTTCCCTACGATCTTCGCTAATTTATCGAGTGTCGGCTTATACTTTTTTAACATGATAAATATCCTTATTGATTAAACTTATTGTTTAAATGGGTCATGATGTTTTATTGGCGATTATATTGACTTGTTGATAGTTGAACCGGTCTGGTTTTATCAAAGATAGGATTGTGTTTGATAGTAGAGCTACGCATAGCGTTAAAATGGTCAAGTGTGCGTCTACCATCGGTGGCTCGCTTGTAGATGCGGTTATCGCTGATTTGTGGTACTAGATTTTTTACTACGAGATTTTTTGCTATCAGATTTTGTGCTAGATGAGGCTTGGCATAGTGACTAAGTGGGTAGCTTTCTTGGGTTAGCAGTAAGCATTGGCAATGGTATAAGCGAGTGATAAGTTTTTGTTTCATCCCTTTATGCTACTATATTTTAATCAATTTACGCAAAAATTTATGCGCTTTGTATCAGCGCTCAATGTAAAAGGAGACTATTAAAGTCCCCTTTTTCACTGCTGTGAGTCTGTTTTAGTTTGATTTTACATTTACATGGCAGCTGCGAAGATTGCGACGACCTGTTCATGATTTGCCTTGCGTGGGTTGGTGAGCATACAAGCATCATTTTGGGCATTGGTTGCCATGATGGCAAGGTCTTCTTGTTTAACACCAAGCTCAGTAAGTCCCGTAGGAATACCTACTGCTTGGGATAGCTCACGAATTGCATTGATGCCTGCCTTACCTGCTTCTGCTCGAGTCATGCCTTTGATGTCGATGCCCATAAATTCTGCAATATCTGCATAACGCTCAGGTGTTGAGATAAGGTTAAATTCACAGACGTGCGGTAACAAAATCGCATTACAGACACCGTGTGGCAGATTGTAGAACCCACCTAACTGGTGTGCCATCGCATGTACATAACCTAGCGAGGCATTATTAAACGCCATGCCTGCTAAGTATTGAGCATAGCTCATAGCCTCACGCGCTTCAATGTTTTCGCCATTTGCTACTGCTTGACGCAGCCATTGTTGAATCATTCGAATGGCTTTTTCAGCACAAGCATCTGTAATCGGATTTGCAGCAGTCGATACATACGCCTCTACTGCATGGGTTAGCGCATCCATACCTGTTGCCGCAGTTAAAGATGCAGGTTTAGCAGTCATCAGTCGAGGGTCATCAATAGCAATGAGTGGTGTACAACGCCAATCTACAATCGCCATTTTGACGTGGGTATCGGTATTGGTGATAATACAAAAACGTGTCATCTCTGATGCCGTGCCTGCCGTGGTATTAATAGCAATCAATGGTGTCATTGGCACTTTACTTTTATCAATACCTTCATAGTCACGGATATGACCACCGCCTGCCGTCACTAGACCAATCCCTTTTGCACAGTCATGTGACGAACCACCACCCAATGAGATGATAAAATCACAGCCGTTATCCTGATACGCTGTGACGCCATCGTGGACATTTTTGTCAGTTGGATTTGGCTCTGCGCCTGCAAATACGTAGCTATCAATACCTTGTTCGCTTAAATGTTTAATGATAATGTCTGGAACACCTGCTTTGTTCAGCCCTTGGTCAGTTACAATAAGCGCTTTTTTAGCACCTAGATCTTTGGCTTTTGATCCCACTTCTTTGACACAGCCAGGTCCAAATAATGATACGCAGGGAATAAAAAAGCCACTGGTTTGATCGGAGATTTGCTTATAAGCCATGATTAAATTCCTTTTAATCTTTTATGGTTAGGGTATATAGTAATTTTATTCGCACGCCTAGTTTTTTGTCATCATTACAACTAGATAAGATGTACCAATATATTTTTATAAAATATACCCCACTCTCAACACTTTTAAGCGGGGTTGAAACAAAGAAGGCATGAACTTAAA